>JABWCM010000357.1 GCA_013360285.1 Myxococcales bacterium | reverse complement strand
GCGTACCATTGGGTACGCCTCCGGTGGGCCTCGGTCGGCAGGCCCGCCTCGCTACGGCCACTGTCTCGCTCGCCGTTATTTTTTTCACAAACACCCTCTAACGCCTGTTGTACGACTGTGTGGGGGAGGGTTCAAAGGTACTGTTTGACGAGATCGCAGATGGGATTTTCCGGGCAACAGATTTGATTTCCCAGGCCTGTAAACAAGTTCCCGGGGTTGATGCACAATCGATATCCTTGGGATGGATAATAATACGCCCAGAAAAAGCACATTTCCTCGCCCGCTGATTCACCAAAACCAACCGATTTGCCCGATGTGTTCACCCAGGAACATCGATACGCAAATCCCTCACCCTGACCAAATTTTAACGGCGGATCAAAGTAGGCCACCGGCGGTTCCGACCAAGAAAACTCGGTACCTTCAGGGGGGTATATCTGCTCGCCGGATTTGTCATTGATGTTTTGGGCCAATTTGATTTCAACGTTGGTCCCAAACGCGTGGGTATGTCCGGTCATCGCAAATACTTTGGCGCCGGCAAAAATATCCAAAAACATCCATGGGGTTTGGGCTTCGGAAAACGCGGGTATCTTAAAGTCCGGGGTGCCATAAAAGATCATGTTGGCTTCGGACACGACGTCTTCTTTCGCGATGGTATCAAAGTGGACGTCGCCATGGGCAACAATGTCGTTTGGATAGTAATTTAAGTAGTGGGTTTCAATACGGATCATTTGCCCTGGTTTGAATCGGAACGCGATGTGTGGCGGAAACGTCAAGGTTTCTTCGGCGATTTGCGTAATCATCAGCGGAAATGTGGTTTCGGCGATGGTTTCGGTAAACGGGGTGCAGTTAAATGGACTGGTCTGCTCCTGGGTTGTTTCGGTAAGATAAACAATCATGTGATGAGAGCCCGGATTGAGTTTGGTACGGATCTGACTGACCCAGATTTCGTCTTTGTTGTCGAGCTTTTTGATCACACATTTGGTGGTTTCTTTGCCGGGCGCCATGGTCCAGTCGCCAATCGACAATGAATAGGTATCAACGAGTTGCGGCGGCGGTCCACTTAAATCGGGTTCGCCGGGGTCTGCAGTATCTTGGGGGGTGGCTATATCGTCTGCTGTGACCACATCTGGGCCACTGTCGGGTTTCGTGTTGCCGCTGTCGGTCGGGTCCTGGACATCGGGAGTCACCGTTTGGGTATCTGGGGCCGAGGCGTCGGGAAGACCAGCCACATTGTCAGGCTCGGTGGTGTTCGCGGTATCCGGGCTGGTGGTCGATGTGTCCTCTCCGGATGCGTTGGAACCCGCGTCGTTGGTCCCGTCGTTTTGCGGTTTGGTGCCAAACGTGTCGTCGGTGTTGACGGTAGATGTGTCGGTTACGGAAGCACTGGAATCGTTGTATTCCAACAGGTTGGTGTTGTTGGGGGCGTTGACTCCCGCCGACCCGTCGGAGTCACACGAGATAAGAGAACCAGACGCTAAAAGAAAAAACAGCAAAATAAAAACGACATTTTTCATGCCGGCAATTATGCCGAACTCAATAGGCCGCGGCAACCGGAATGTTGTTCGTGTTGGAGCAGCTTGCCGCGGGCCACTGCGGTTTCAAAAAACCACAGATGTTGGATTGCGGATGACCAATTGGGTCACAAAACCGGTTCCCAGCCCACTCCGGGCGGCTCCCGATACCCGAAATGCCTGAAGACAAACCAACATTTTGTTGAGCACACAGGTTGTGGCCCGCGCGGTTTCACCGGCCGTGCCAACCTTCGCCTACGTAATTTAGACAGCCGTCCGCTGCCATGTATACTCCCCAAGCAGGTGGTAATGGGGCAGGACGTCGTTATGAAGACACACCAGATTTATCTGATTCCGGGGTTTTTCGGGTTTTCGAGTTTTGGCGAATTTCGGTATTTTGCCCATGTTCGGGAAATACTTGAAGAATACCTGGATGCGGCCGGTGTCGATGCACGTGTGCATTACGCCCGGACTTCGCCGACCTCGTCGATTCGCCGGCGTGCGGCACGGGTGGCGGCGATGATCGCCGAGTCATCGGGGGCACCGGAGGACCCGATTCACCTGATCGGGCACTCCACCGGTGGTCTCGATGCACGGCTGTTGACCGCGCCGGGTGTGCAGCTCAAGACATCGGTGGATATTGAGGCCATCGCGCGTCGTGTCCGATCGGTGATCACCGTGGCGACGCCGCATTATGGAACCCCCGTTGCGGCGTTTTTTACCAGTTTGTTGGGTCAGAAGGTGTTGCGCCTGATTTCATTAGGCACGGTCTATGTGTTGCGGTTTGGTCAACTGCCGTTGTGGGTTGTTCAAAAGCTCGCCGGGGCCGTGGTTTGGTCCAACAACCGTGTGGAGGTACGAGCCGGGGTGCTCGACCAGATTTATACCCACCTGTTGCAGGATTTTTCGCCGGACCGGCGCGCGGTGCTGGCCGAGTTTTTTGCTGAAGTGACGGCCGATCAGTCCCTTTTGCCGCAGCTCAGCCCGGAAGGGATGGATTTGTTTAATGCGCATGCGACGTTGCGACCCAAAGTTCGTTACGGATCGGTGGTTTGTATGGCGCCGGAGCCAGGGTGGAGGTCGGCGTTAAGGGCCGGTGTGCGTCCTTATGCTCAAGCGACCCATGGGTTATACCGTCTGTTGCATGCCCGGGCCAAAGCCATGTCCGAGTCCGACCTGCCGGGGTTGACACCGGACCAGGAAGCAATACTGCGCGAGGTGTTCGGGCGCCTTCCCACCATTGGTGACAACGACGGAATGGTTCCGGCGTTGTCGCAAGTGTTTGGTGAGGTGATTCATGCCACGTGGGCCGATCACCTGGATGTGATCGGCCATTTCGGGGACCACCACCATCATCCGCCACATATTGACTGGCTTGTGACGGGTGCGCGGTTTGATCGCCGACACTTCGAGTCGTTGTGGGCAGACGTCGCGCGGTTTTTGGTCGGGGCTCAACTGTCGTCGGCACAGGTTCCATCTACGAGCCACACCGCGTGGCGAATGAAGTCGGTTGTGGACCGGTTTCGAACGGCGCGACGGTAGTGTTCGACAGTCGCGTGGATATTGTGTAGCGTAGCGCTCAATTTGGTTTGCCGATGTACTGCCCTCGGCAAATGCGGTAACGGGCAAGCCCGCACCTCGCACGAGCTTGCGGGCGAAAACAAGGAATATACAAAATGAAAACATGGAACTCGTGGGTGATTGTAGTTATTTTACTGGTTGTACCAGTTACATTAGGTGGTTTGGGATGCGGCGGTCCTTTGGAGTACGTCGTTCACGGTACCCCAACCGCCCCGGAATCCGATTGGAAGATCATCGCCGATGTGGACAAATCACAGGCCATGACTCGGCTGGAAATCGAAATCGAACATTTGGCCGAGCCAGGGCGGTTTGCCGAAGGCGGCAAAGTATTTGTTGCGTGGGCGCGGCCCGATGATGATTCGGCGTGGCAGCGGATTGGGTCCCTGGAATATGATGACGATGACCGGGAGGGTTTTCTGAAGCAGGCGAGTGTTCCGATGGTTTCGTTCGAACTCATCGTCAGCGTTGAAGAAAAAGTCGGAGCGGAAGTGCCGTCGGGGACCATTGTCTTAACCCAGAAGGTTAACGACTAACCTCAACGCCCAACATCTAACCTCAACGCCCTACATCGGTTATTTCCATTCAAGAGTCGTCGATACCGCGCCCGCCCCTTTTTCCGTTGCAATAAGCGGCAGACCGGCCCCGTTGTCGAATGAGAAGTTACGATACTCAAATGACTTAAACGGGTTATCCAGGCTGTATCCCACCACAAAACTGGTTCGATCCGGCGCTAAAGTGATGTGTTTTCGTAACCCGAAGCCGGGTGGTTCTCCCAGATCGACTACGTCTTTGGTTTCGATATCCACCACCTGCAACGTTTTTGCAAGAATCAATAACTTGGTTCCGGTGATGGTTTCCATGGCTCGGATGTCTGCGGGAAATTGGACGTCGATTTCGGTTGTGCCCCCGGAATGAAATCGCATGAGTGTTTTGCTGTATTTGGTATAAACCACCGAGCCGTCGCTTAGATAACGAGGTGGAACTCCCGTTGGCACCACGCTTTCATCAACCGGATTGGCGCCGCTTCCGTCTGCGCCGGAAATAAACAAGGTTGGCCCAAGTACGTAGGCGAGTTGATTACCGGTAGCACCCCACTCAAACGCAGTGACCACGCCGTCACTGGCATAGGTTTTTTCTGCGCCGTCGTAAATATACATGCGGCCTTCACCCATGCGGGTGTTGATGTGTGCCAGGGTAAAGGCGATCCGGTTGCCGTTTGGCTGTAACTTAAAGTTGAGAATTCGCGAGGACTGAGCGTAGGTTTCCGCTTTCGTTTCGGCGCTGTCTTCGGGACCCCACGACAACACTTCTTCGGATTCACCGCCGTCGACCGGGATTCGCCAGATCGTGCGCATTGTCACGTTTCCTGCCGGATCCAGCGTCAAGGTGTCGTAATATAAGTGGTCGCCCTTTGCCGCCAGCACCTGGCCTACGCGGTGCGGTGGGGGAATTTCCACCAGGGTTTTGGGAGCAATCGTTTGTGCTTTCACGGTGCGGATTTGTTGAATCGATAGTATTTCTCCAATGGACACACAGGTGTAAAACATCTGTGCGCCCAATTGAAACGGATTGATGACCGATTCAGGGCATTCCTGCAACGCGTACCCACCCGCGTCCGGTGCTCCGGTATCGAGGATGTCGGGGCCGGTATCTAGGGCGATGTCAGCGATAAGGTCCGGGGTGTTATCTACGTCGATCGTACCGGTATCTTCTTTTGGGTTCGTGTCTTCGGCGGGTTCGTCGCCACCGTTGTCCGAGCACCCCGACAATGCCAAAGCAACAACAAAAACACTCAAAAAGAATCGTAACGGGCCAAGTGGACGGATCATAAAGTCTCCTGATGCAGCAAACACACCCTGAGAGGGTGTTTGGGAAAAAAATAAGCTACGCGAGCCATTGGCCTACTACGTCGGTCCTGCCTCGGTCGGCCCATCCTCAGCGT
>JABWCM010000082.1 GCA_013360285.1 Myxococcales bacterium | reverse complement strand
GGCGGCGGATTGGTTTTGGAAAACCCGAGTCATATCGGGAATATGGCGCAGGGTTTTTCGGAGCCAAGCCGCCCCAAAGCCACCGCCCAGAGGCCGCGCAGCTATTTTTTCACAAACCCAAGGGCATTCTGATGGTCTCGCCGCGTATCCTCATGAGACAGGTAGACTACGGAAACAACGCCCCACAATCGGCGGGGCAATTGGTGGGGCTTTCGTAATATTGGCAACAGCCGTCGCCGCATTGGAATCCGTTGTAACAATCCCAGAAACAGGAGCATACGGTTTCGTCTGCTGCGCACACCCCGTCCCCGCATCCCGAACCGCAGTCGGCCGGACAGTTGGATGGGGCTTCGTTGTAGGCCTGGCAACACACCCCATCCCCACAGCCCCCGCCGCAGTCGGTTGGACAGTTGCAGCCCGTTTCGTCGGCATCGCATTTGCCGTTGCCGCAGTCCGGAAAGCCCGCCCCACAGTCCTCGGGACAAGTCGTGATGGTTTCTCCGCCCGTACAATACAGGTCTCCACAAAAGGTGTCGCAGTCCAACGAACAATTCTGCGACCATTCATTCCCGTTGCAGGCGCCGTCGCCACATTTGGGGCCACAGTCGGGGACACACCCGCCGCTCAACTCCGGTCCGGTACAGCAGCCATCCCCACACGTTGCGTCACAATCCGTGGGCGCAATACACGCCGTCTCACCCGGACCGCAGATCGCGTCACCGGCAACGTCACCACAATCTTTGGGGCAACTTTGCGCCGACTCCCCTCCGTTACATGCCCCGTCGCCACAATCCGCCCCACAGTCCTTGGGGCACGCCGCCGTAGATTCGGTGCCGTTGCAGGCCCCGTCCCCACAGGCGGCGCCGCAATCCCCAACACAGTTGGCGGAATTTTCTCCCCCGACACACGCCCCGTCTCCACAGGTGGTTGGGCAGTCAAACGGGCAATTCGCCTGGCTCTCGTTCGGATCACAATGGCCATCCCCACACGTCGCCCCACAATCCTGGGGACACGTCGCATTGGTTTCAAACCCATCGCAAATAAAATTGCCGCACAACGGGGTAGTGCCGCAAGCACCCTCCTCCATCACACTTTCGCCACACTGACAATAGCCGTCGCCGGGATAGAAGACACAATCGGCACCACATGTACACAACTCATATACGTCACAAATCCCGTCCCCACAGATGTACCCACAATCGTTGAGACAATGCAGCAGTTTTTCAAACGGTTCACACACCCCATCTCCACAATACGTGCTGCAATCCTTACTACAGTTCGTCGCGTTTTCCGCAGGCCCGGCGCACACTCCGTCCCCACAAACCACTCCACAGTCCGATGGACAGGTACCGCTATTTTCCGGAACGGCGCAACAACCGTCTCCACAAGGGGTCCCACAATCCACCGGGCACAAACAGGTATTTTCCATACCATCACATAGATTGTCGCCGCACACACTACAATCGACTGGGCATGAACCCGACGCCTGCTCGGTTCCGTGGCACACGCCATCGCCACACAACACCGCGCAGTCGTGCGGGCAATCGATCGTCGGCTCCGACCCGTTACACACGCCATCCCCACAGGCCGAACCACAATCAGTAAAACAGTTGGCCGTGCTCTCGCCGGCCTGGCAACATCCGTCCCCACACCACTTAAAGTTGCCGCAGTCCCACGGGCAATCGCACGCGGTTTCGCCAACCCCACAGAACCCGTCCCCGCACCCTTTGCCGCAATCGGCCTGGCAGTTGTTCGCGTTCTCTGAGTGATAATAACAGCAAAACCCATCCCCACAGCCGCCCCCACAATCCGTGGGACAATTACACGGGGTTTCGTCCCCGTCGCATGTTTGATTTCCACACAACACCGCACCGGCTCCACAATCGATTGGACATCCGACTGCCGTTTCGCCCCCACTGCAGACCAAGTCCCCACACAGATTTCCACAATCCAAAGGACACGTTTCTGTCCCTTCGGCGCCGTTGCACAGCCCGTCCCCACATTTAGGCCCACAATCCTTAACACATCCCCCCTTGGATTCCCCACCCGTACAACACCCGTCTCCGCAGATGGCCAAACAATCCACCGGCGCACTACACGCCGTTTCTCCCGATCCACAAACTCCGTCGCTGGTTGCCACTCCACAATCTTCTACACAAATTTGGCTCGTTTCCCCAAAGGTACAGACCCCATCTCCGCAGAACGACCCACAATCCGAAGCACAGGAGTAACTCGATTCCACGCCGTTACAAACCTCATCCCCACACCGTGGGCCGCAATCGACTACACATGTCTCCGAGTTTTCCAACCCCGCACAGGCGCCATCTCCGCAGGTCGGCGGGCAGTCGAAAGGACATCCGGCGACGTTGTCTTGACCACCGCAGCACCCATCTCCGCAGACGGCACCACAATCCTTGGGACAACTACACGCGGTTTCCGTTCCGTCGCAAACCCCATTCCCGCAGGCAATGGGATAAGAACAGTCACCCGCCGCCACGGATTCTCCGCATTGGCAGTGCCCGTCGAACGGATTGACAACACAATCCGCGCTGCACGTACACAACTCGTACAGGTCACAAACCCCATCCCCGCATACAAATCCACAATCGTTGACACAATGCAGCAGTTTCTCAAACGGCTCACAAATTCCGTCACCGCACGTTGTAAAACAATCCTCGTTACAATTCGTCGCATTTTCCGCGGGCGGGGCACAAACCCCATCCCCACACACGACCCCGCAGTCTCCTGGACACGTTCCGGAACTTTCCGGAGCCGCACAACAACCGTCTCCGCACACGACCCCGCAGTCGACCGGGCAGATACAAACGTTTTCCGCCGCATCACATACGTTATCGCCACACGAACTACAATCGATGGCACATCCCCCATTCGCTTTTTCGGCCTGGTGGCAAACCCCATCTCCACACAAAGCACCACAATCCTTGGGACAATTGGTTGCCGTATCGGTCCCGTTACACACCCCATCCCCACAGGCTGATCCACAATCGGGTACACAATAGGACGTACTTTCGCTCGTTTGACAACATCCATCGCCGCACCACCCATAACCGCCGCAGTCGGTATAACAACTACACGCCGTTTCCCCCAACGAACACACCCCATCCCCGCACCCATTGAGGCAGTCCACGGGGCAACTCGACGTATTCTCCCCAGTCACATAACAGCACACCCCGTCCCCGCACCCTTCCCCACAATCCGCTTCGCAGTTGCAGCTATCTTCTGCACCATCGCACACCCCATTTCCACAGTCCGGGAAACCCAGCCCACAGTCCGATGAGCACTGCTCCGAGGTTTCCCCACCATTACAATAAACATCCCCACATGCCGCACCGCAGTCCTTCGGGCACGTCACCGTGCCTTCCGTTCCATTGCAAACCCCATCGCCACAGGCGATTCCACAGTCCGATGTACACGAAGCCGACGATTCGCTGCCCGTACAACACCCATCTCCACACACCGCCACACAATCGAATGGCGCCGAACACGCGGTTTCACCCGCAAGACACAATCCATCGCCGGATGCCGCACCGCAATCATTGGGGCAGTTTTGAGGCAGTTCCGTCCCATTACAAAAACCGTCCCCACACAACTGCCCACAATCCAGCGGGCAATACCCACTGGCTTCGGTTCCATTACACACCCCGTCCCCGCACGTAGGTCCGCAGTCGACCACACAATTATTCGACGTTTCGGTACCAAAACACCATCCGTCTCCACAGGAAGTCAAACAGTCTAATGGGCAACCCACCGCGTTTTCGCCAATACCACAACATCCATCCCCGCAGGCGGCACTGCAATCCTTCGGGCAACTACACGCCGTTTCCGTTCCGTCGCAAACCCCATTCCCGCAGGCCACAGGATACGAACAATCCCCCGCCGCCATACTTTCATCACATTGACAATAGCCATCAAAAACGTTGACGACACAATCGGCTTCGCAGGTGCACAACTCATACGGGTCGCAGAAACCATCCCCGCAGACAAATCCGCAGTCGTAGGTACAATGCAACAGAGATTCCCCGGGGCTACAGGTCCCATCCCCGCAATAGCTGCCGCAATCGTCGGGGCAGGTGCCCGCGTTTTCCGCATAATATGCGCAGGTGCCGTCCCCGCACACGATTCCGCATTCCGCGGTATGAGCCGCGGTGGTTTCTCCTCCGGTGCAGCAGCCATCTGCATAGAAGTTAACCTGACAGTCGACAGCACACACACAGGGACTTTCCGTCACGCTGCAAACCCCATCGCCGCAGGTTCCACAATCGACCGCACATTGACTGGCTGATTCGTTGTCCCCACACGATTTGTCGCCACAGTAACTTCCGCAATCCAACGAACAAGTCACGGGTTTTTCGGCCGGGTCGCATAACCCATCCCCACACAATGATCCGCAGTCCGGGGTGCAAGCATTGTTTCCTTCTCCGGGTCCGCAGCATTTGTCGCCGCAAAACGACGGACAATCGGCGGGGCACACGCACGCATGCTCCCCTGCCCCGCAGACTCCGTCACCGCAGCTCGACAGGCAGTCGGCAGGACACGACAAAAACGTCTCGACCACCGCGCAGCACCCATCGCCGCACGAGGCCCCGCAATCGTCGGGACAATCGCATGGGTCTTCGGTGGACGCACACGCGCCGTCGCCGCAGACCGCCAAACAGTCGGCGGGACACGTGGCGGACGACTCATCCGGCTGACAAATGCCGTTGCCGCATGGGGTTCCACAGTCGATTTCGCAGGAAGTGGGGGTTTCCGAACCGGTGCAGCAGCCGTCGCCGCACGACGGTGAACAATCCGCGGGGCAAGCACACGAACCTTCGGAAGCCGATGGGCAACAGAATCCGTTGCCGCAGGCATCGATGGCGCAGGGGCCGGGACCGGTGCAGGTGACCGCCAACCCGCCGACACAGGCGCCGTTCAAGCAGGTGTCCAACGTGGAGCACACGATTCCGTCATCGCACAATGATCCCGCGGGAACTTGGGTACAAGCATCCGCTCCCGAGACAATACAAGAATCCAAACAAAAATCCCCATCGGAATCGAGCTGGGGCAAAGGCGCTTTAAGGGCAATGTTGATGATCAACACCCCGTCGACGACGTTTCGTTCTCCGTCACAGTTGATGTCGGCAAAATCCGGGGCGACCAACAAACAGGCGGGAAGCGGCGCGCCGGCAAGCTCCGCCAGCGTAACCAAAATGCTGCATTGAACGTCGGTCACGTTGATGGCCCCGCTTTTGTTGATGTCCCCGGGCGGCGCCAGGCATTGTTTCGCTTCATAACCGGCCGCGGGGCCGGCAAAGAGGGTCAACGAAACACACCATAACAACAACGTATCGCGTTTGCGCCGGCGCACGGCAATGCCCTGTTGATGACAAAAAGCCGCCCGCGAATCAACGCTCATCGCCTCACGCTCATAAAACATCCGCGCCATCCCTGAAACCACGGGTGCCCCGAATCCAACACGCTCCAACTTTTTCATATCGATTTACTCCTGACACCATTTTCGAAACCAGGAACCGTTGATACCCCTTCCGTGGGTCAGCAGCCAAGACAAACACCAAGGCCGCTGATCATCCCGTATTTCTTTGGAGATTTCTCGCCGGTCACACGCAGCCGTAGTCTCAGTTGGCGCCACTCATTCGCCATACCGGACTGCCCGTCCCGTCACTCCCCAACCCTGCACCCCATCGCCACTTCTATATCCAACAAATACCCCCCACGACTTCTCTTTCTAGCCACTTGGGCATCAGCGGTTGGAACGCAGGGAGTGCGTTCGATGCAGGGTTGATCAGTCATGCGAGGGCTCTCCTGGTCGTCCTTTTAACACCTCCCAGAATCCGGACTTGGTGGGGCCGACATGGCGAATTCTGCCCGCAGCCCGCAGTTTGTCGAGGTGATACTTCACCCCGGCCGGAGTCAGCGCCAATCGCCCGGCGAGTTCTCGACGGGTCAAGCGCGGTTCCGCCCGCAGGAAACGGCAAATCCGGTCTTGGATAGTTTCTTGGATAGTTTCTTGGGTAGTTTCTTGGATAGTTTCTTGGGTAGTTTCTTGGATAGTTTCTTGGGTAGTGACACCCCAGCCAACTTCGTCGACCTGGGCCTTGACCGGCGCCGGATAGGCGGGCGTCACCACTTCCAGGAAATCTTTGCCGGTCTCGGCTCGCAGATTCACCTCGACCACGACGCCGAGCAAGTCCCGGATCTTGTTCGGCAGATCTTCGAGCAGCTTCGCCGCATCGGCAATACCGACCAAACGGCCCTTGTCGTCACGGCCGACGACCAGCACCCCGCCTTCACCATTGGCGAAGGCGCAAATCCACTTCAAGTGCTCGTCACGCCAGGCTTCCTTCCATTCCAAATTCTGGTGTTCTTTCATATCAAGTGCTTCCTTCCGGTGAGCGGTCCCTGCGTCCTTGCCTGATTGTGCTGTGTGTTCCTACGTCGAAGTCTCCGTCTGGTGGATCAGGCATCGGCTACCTCCCTCAGTCGCCGACGCCGCCTATCCCCTTACTCCCCCATCCATCGCCTCGCCCCCACTACATCCAACAAATACCCCGCTACCACTTCTCTTTCTACCCACTTGGGCATCAGCGGTTGGAACTTGCTCAACCGATAATTCGGCAGCTCTTCGGCTATCTCGCTCCACCGTTTTTCGTCTTCCCAAAACCTTTTGTCTTTCAACTTCTCCCTCGCCTCCGCAAACCGTCGTTCGTTCAGGCTTTCGCCCCTTATCTTAATCACAAAGTTATCCGGAATCACTTTCCAGTCGCCGCCTACCTCTTGTAGTCCGGCTTTTAACGTCGCGTTGATTTTGCCACCCGCAAAGGTCCACCAGTGGATTTCCCCTTCCCTTATTTCTACCCCTCCTTGTTCGGTCAACACTTCCCTCATTTCCTCCCTTCTCTCCATCACCACCTGCATCGCTCGGCTGTCCAAATATCCGTACGTTTCGTCTCCGCACAGAATCTCCCGGATTTTCCCGCATATCGTTGCTCCCAGAAATTGCGGCAAAAATCCTCCCCAGGTGGGTTGTTTGCCTCTCGGCGCCGGCTCCACCCTGATTTGCCGGTCCTTGTGATCCACCCTTTGGACTGCCCACGCCCTGCCTCCCAGCAAAAACAGGCTCACTCCATCTACCAGTTGATCCACAAAATCCTGACTCAGACTTCCCACCGGCACCCCTTGTTCGGTAACCACTTGGTAACTTTGGGGGCTGGTGAACACCGCGAACAGTTCCATGAAATTTTTTCTCCCGAACCTTTTTTCCGCCTTCGGGCCCAATACCAACCGGCCGCTTGCCAGCCGCAGCCCGCCGTCTTCCAGCATCCAGGCCACCAACCGGTCAAACTCGTCCCGCCCAATCCCCCCAAAGTCCGGCACCCTTGACACATGCTCCCACGCTTTTTCCGCCCCTACCCCATCTTCCGCCAACGCCATCGCCAACAGTTGATGAATCAGCACCGGCCAGCACCTGTTTTCTACGCCGACGTGCTCCACCCACCCACTTTTCGCCAACTCCACCACCGCAATGGCTTGTAACACGCCTTCGGTTGTCTCACAAAAAAACGTCGTATTCGCCGCCTGCCCCTCCCTGCGCCCTGTCCTTCCCATTCGTTGCAAAAACGAACTCACCGTATCCGGTGCTTCGGCCTGCAACACCCGGTCCAAATCTCCCACATCGATTCCCAACTCCAACGTCGACGTACACACGATGCACACATCCGTTCCATGGTGAAACCTCTGCTCCGCAATCTCCCTCTCCTCCCGCGACACCGCGCTGTGGTGCACCATGACCTCTGTTCCCGCCCGCCGCAACTGCTCGGCTATGGCTTCGGTCATCGACCTCGATTGGCAAAAAAACAAACTTTTCCGCCCCTTCGCCGCCTTGGCCGCGTCCCGGGTCAGATCCCCCAATCCCTCCCGGTACACCACGAGCAACTGTTTGGTCCCCGGTTTCTTCGGCGGGTCCACCACCCTGCCCTGCCGTTTCGACGTGCCCTTCAGCCACCCCAAAATCGCCGCCGGATTCCCCACCGTTGCCGACAATCCCACCCTTTGCACATCCACCCTCGAAAGCCGCGCCAGCCTTTCCACCACACTCATCAGGTGCGCCCCCCGATCGGTGCCTGCCATCGCGTGCACTTCGTCTACCACCACCACCCTTAAGTCGGCAAACATCTTGGCGGTATCCACTCTTCTGGATACCAACATCACCTCCAACGATTCCGGGGTCGTCATCAACAATTCCGCCGGTTCCCGCAAAAACCGCGCCCGGTCGCCGGCCGGGGTATCCCCATGCCACACGAATCGCCTCAGCCCCACCATTTCCGTATACAACCCCAGCCTTTCCGCCTGGTTGTTCAACAACGCTTTGATCGGCGCTATATACAACGCCCGCACCCCCTCCAACCCGTCGTCCACCAACATCGACAACACCGGAAACATCGCGGCTTCCGTTTTTCCCCCCGCCGTCGGCGCCAAAATCACCGCGTTGTCCCCTGCCAAAAGCGCCTCCCCCGCCTGCTCTTGCACCGGGCGCAATGCCGACCACCCCAGCCGCCCCACGATCGCCGCCTGCAGCCTCGGCGCAAATCTCGCAAACACACTCACCACACATCCTCACTCGGCACCAACTCGTCCCCGTCTTCCACCACCGCCGCCACCCCCGTCACCACCTGCTGCTCTTCCAGACTCATTTCTCCGGCATCCAGCACAAAACCATACTCCCGCATCGGCTCATACTCCTCATGTTCCTCCACTAAATCCAACTGCGTCACCCACTGCCGCAGAAACTGCCTCGGCACCACCCCCACATCCCCCTTGAATCCCGCCGTTACCTCTTGGATCAGCCGCCCCAAAAACGCATCGTTGACCTTCTGCTCCAACCGCCCCCGATTCCCCGTCGGATACAACTCCCGCAACCGCAACGCCACCTGCCGCAACCGTTCCGCATCAAACGGCACCAACTCCAACTGCGCCTGCCTCAAACTCGCAAACCGCCCCTGCTTCAGAAACCGAATCCGCTCATGCAACGGCGTCAGCCCCGCCACCCCATGCCGCGAATCAAAAAACTCCGGCGTCCCCGTAAACAGCCACACCAGCCCCGGGTACGACCCCGCCAAATCCGCGATCTGCCTTATCCCATTGAGCGACTTATGTCTTGAATCCGCCCGCATCCGCAGAATCGTCTCCGCCTCATCGATCACGATCACCAACCCCTTATACCCCGCGGCTTTCACGATTTCCAACACCCCCCGCAAATAATCCAACGCGTTCCGGCTCCCGATTTCTCCTTTGATCCCAGCCACCTTCTTGACCGCCGCCCCCACATTCCCACTCCCCGACAACCACGAAATCAGCGCCCCCGCTTCCACCAAATCCCCCCGCTGTTTGTTTTCAAACACCGTCTGGATCACCCGCACAAAATCCGCCGGGGCCTGCCCGCCCGTCATCGACGCCAAATCCGCCTCCAACCTCCGCCGCACCTTGTCATCAAAATCCCCGGCATTCTCATCCTCGCCGGCGGCCATCAACCCTTCTTCCACCCTCCCAATCCACCGGTCCAAAATATCTCCCAACGCCCCCCGCGCACACGAGGCCGTGCCCAACTCCGCCATCACCTTCTGGTACACATCATCGAATCGATGAAACCGCAGGTCATTGTCCGACACCACCACAAAACTCGTCGCAAATCCCCGCGCCCGCGCATCGAGCAACGCCAGCCGCGCCATGAACGTTTTGCCGCAGCCATACCCCCCGCGCAAAAACTTGATCGTCCCTTCCCCGCTCGCCGCCAAATCCAACTGCCGAAACAACTCCGCCCGCTGTTTCTCCACCCCCACCGCAAACGTCTCGATCCCCCGCTCCGGCACCAGCCCTTTCCGCAGCGATTCAAACACATGGTCCATCTCTTTTCGTGTCCACGTACTCATTCGACTCCCTCACGCACGTATCGTTTTTCCCCCAGCGTTACTTCGACCCGCACACCAAACGGCGCCTTCTTCGCCCATTCTTCGAGCTGCCGCGAAAATATCCGCACCCCCCGCGCTCCCCCCAAAAACCCCGCCGCTTCCGTTTCCGTCACCACACCAAATTCAGCCAGATGCGCAAACAACCGCCGCACGCCCTCATTCTCCAATTGCTCCAACCACGCCGTCCCCACCGCGACCATCGGCAACGGCTCTCCCGCCGCACCCACGAATCCCGTCGCCGCCACCGCAAATCGTTCCCCCAACAGGCCCGGCTCCACGTCCGCCGTCACTCGGGCCGCCTCCAGTTGCACCGATACCCGCGTCTCCACACTCCCCGACAAACGGAAAAACAACTCAAACCGCTCCCCCACGACGGCCGTAACCAGCCCGCCCACGATCTTCGCCGGACCTCGCGTCTGGCACAACTCCACCACGACATCCCCCGCCCCTTCCCCATCGGGCACGCGCAACAACAACTCCACCTCCTTGTCGGACCCAAAGTCCAGCGTGGTCCGCGACACCATTTCCACCACCCCTTCCACACAGTGCATTCCCGCAACACCGTCTTTGGCTTTCGCCACCACCCGATACCGCGCCAGATTGCCGCCCGACGCCGTCCGGTGGAACACCGTCAACACCGGGATGACCCGTTCCTGCAAACTGTTGCCACCATGCACGAACCCAAACGGTTTCCGCCCCGTATCAAATACCGCCGTCGTCGCCGGAAACACCACCGACCCATCCACCCCTTCGTACTCCAAGTCGGCCAACTCCACCCGCGTTTGGTCCTTGCCATCGACCGCTGCTTTGGAAAACACAAACCGCCGCTTCGGGTCCACCTTCCGCCCAAACGGTTGCACCCGCCCCGTGGTGTCATCCAACAACAAGAACCCATGGTCGCTCGTAACCACAAATCGCCGCACCCCGGCGTCCCGCAACAACCGCCACGCCGCCCGCAGTTTCTGCATCGCCGGTTCAAACGCGGCCAGCCCCACCCCGCTTTCCCCCGCGGCATCAATTTCTTGGCTACACACCACCACCAGCCGCGCCTGGCTCACAGACCGTTTCAACTCCGCCGAATCTTTTCCCATCACCTCATCGACACTCCACCACGGGCACACCGCTCCTCCCACCCGGTCGTGCATCGCCCGCTGCCGCGATTTGGGATCGAACACCTGAAACTCCCCGGTCTGAAACCCCACCACCGCCGATTCGTCCTTCGACATCACCGGTTTCAGCCGCCGATTCTGCACCACCGGCGCCAATACATTCATGCCCACCTCGGTGACCGTCGGCAACTCCGCCAACCGCGCCTTCAGCGAGATATCCGTTGTTTTGGAATCCTTGAACCACCGCGACAGCTCCTCCCCCATCTCAAACCGCAGCGCATCCACCACGAAATACGCCGTCGTCCCGTCTCGTTGGGCCAACGGCCGCACAACCTCGTCAAACACCATCCGCTGTTGCAGCGCCAAAGGCGGCAAAAACCCCCGCTCGCGGCAGATCCACCCAAAATCGGCCGCCCACGTATCGGCCCACCGCGACCACACCCGCCGCATTCCATCCAAACGCACCCGCAGCGTTTCGAACTCCGGCACCGGAGGGTACAACAGCGCCGTGCGCCGCTGCTCCAGTTGCCGATGCGCCTGGTCCACCGCCGCGCCGCGCTCCACGTAAACCTCCACCGCCGCCTCCACCCCAAACGCCGCCCCCACCGTCAACCGTTCCCCCGCCCTCTGGATCGCCAATCCCAACGCCGCCGCATGGTACACCAACGTCCACGCCGACAACCGCGACGGGTCCTCCCGCAGCCAAAACGACTCGGTTTGCCGATTCGGCCCCACCCGCGGCTCCGCCCACTCCATCACCTGGGCATAATCCTTCTGCCCCAAGGATTCCAGCGCCGCTTTGAGCACCTTGTCTTCTTCAAACCGAAACGTGTCGATTTTGCCCAAGTCCACGGCCACGGCCGCTTCCACTTCATCGGCCAACCAGGTCTCGGTTTCATCCGCCGTTCGTTGATAAAACCCGGCATGATGTTGCCGCACGTACACCGCGATCTCCTGGTTGGTCTGGACCACCGGCGGCGGCAGGACCTTCATCGGACGCAAATGTTCACTGACCGGCGGCCGTTTCAAATCGTGGACATACTCCACCCCCAACGCCCAACTCACCAACACAAACGCCACATCCCGCGGTTGGGGCTCGACCATCGGCACGGTCAACCTTCGCCACGACTCCATCAATCCCGTACAAACGCCGATCCGCTCCCACACCTGCTCCAACAACCCCGGCGCCCCCCAATGCTGCGTCACGAACCCGCCGTTCCACAAATCGTCGAGCAAACCCGTGGGTTTCAGGTGCCGCACCATCGCCCACTCGCCCCCGTTGGCCTCGCTGCCCTGCGGCGCCAAAGAGGCCTGGAGCCACGTGTCCGCCTGTTCCAACGTCCATTCTTTGCGCCGCAGAAATTCCGCCAGCCGGTCCGGATGCACATGACCCGCTGCCGCTTCCGTCACGAGCGTGCCCATCCCCTTTTGGTACCGTTTGCCCGCCTGAAACAGCTCACACAACGGGGTGTTCTTGATCGAATCGTCGTCCTGCTCCGGCGCATAAATCACCGCCGGAGCCGGCTGGGTTCCCGCCCCAACGTCTTCGAGCGCCACCATCAACTCCAGATAACTCCCCCGAAACACAACCACCTTGTACGGCACCCCGCCGTGCGTGTGCACTTGGGCCAACCTTTCGGCAAACTCGCGGTAATTGTTCGGTGAATCCAACCACACCACGAGTCCGTGCGCCCGGACGCTCCTCCGCAAATCCGCTTCCAGCGCCACGGATACCGGCCCGCCCAAGGGGTCCTGTCGTGGGGAAACCGTCCCGGTCATGTCTCGTCCTCCTGCTCATCCGATTCAGCATCGTGTTCGTCGTCCTCGTCCGGTGGCAACCCGTTGGGTCCATCGTCATCGGCGTCATACGCATCATCGGCCAACCCCCGCAGCGCCCCCAAGAGCAACTGGAGGGCTTTGTCGGGTGGTGCGTAGGCCGGTCCAGCCGCCGCCCGACCATGCGGTTCGTCGGGGGTGAGGATCCGGCATTGGGCACCTTGGAGTTGGGACAAACGCCATTCCAATGCCAACATCTCTTCGCCATGATCGGTCCACAGCCCCGTTTCCAAAATGTGTATCTGTTGCACCCGCCGCCGGTTTTTCCCCCGGCCCATCCGCCGCAGGGCTTCTTTTTCAATCGCGGCGATGGCTTGAGCTGCATGATCGCGCAACCAAACTCGGCGATGCGCTCCGTCGCCGCCATCCCCCGGGTCGTTGTCGAGGACCCGATAGGGCGTTTCTTCGATCCGAAACTCCGGCCCGATTTCGTCTTGCAGCCTTAACTCCCAGGCCCAGGCCCGTGCCGGATGATACCGCCAGAAACACCCATGGGCCACCGCCAACGAGGGGTCCTGTTGACACTTTTTGTCCACCCGCCGCGGCCAATACCGGCGCGCCAGGTGCGCCCAATCGTAATCTTTCGGTTCTTTGGCGGCCGCCAGTTCTTTCCACCACTTTTTCGGGTCTTTCCATTGGGGATCGAGCAGGGGCCACAACGCCGCGGCGTTGATCATCACGCCGTCGTCCAAATCGGGGTGGTACCGGGCGTCCTGTTCCCGCGGCGGGCAGGCGGCATCGACCGGCCGGGCCCCCCGGTCGGCACATTGTTCCACATCGGCGATAAATTGGGACAATTCGCCTTTGGCTTTGAGCAAACGGTCGAGTTGTTTTTCCGCCGCCCGAGCGGATTTGGAATCGGCCCCATCGCGCACCGCCCGCACGTCGGCGATTTCCCCTTCGATCCGGGTCAGCGCCGGTACCAGAAAATCCGCCAACACAATCCGCAACGTATTTTCCGTCCACCGGTGGATCGTTACCCACACCACAAAGGTTTTTTTGGCGGACGACAGCGGCCAATGGATCGGCCGGTTTTCATAAAGCGGTTTGTGGACCGACTCAAAAAACCCGGTGGCCAACCATTCCCGTAACCCACTTTTGGGGTCGATCTGGGACCCATCATCGGCCCAAGCAGCATGAAGCGGCGCACAAGCCGAATGTCCCAGGCCGTCGCGAAGGTCCGTATCGGTAAACGTGCGGTCCAAAAACAACATGCCGTGGGGCAAGGCGTGGGACAAATCGGCCGTACGCGGGTCCAACACCCCGCCGCCGTGGGCGTCAAACCGGCCCAACACCACGCCCAACGCATACGATACATGGGCGGAGGGGGCTTCGGGGTCCCATTCTTCGACGTATTCGGGCAACGGGGCGCCGGCGGGCCGGTCGACGGCAACTTGGGCCCATTGTTGGGCGTACCGCCAGGGGGATGGGCCGGGGCAACGGAACTCGACAGACGGTTCGCGGTGGGATTCGTGAATTCCAAACGCGGTTTCGATGCGGGCGAAGATTTGGTCGGCAGCGGCGATGGGGAACAGGGGGAGGCGGTTGACGTCGCCGACTTGGAAGCTGATTGACGGGTTGAGAGATTCGAGGATGTCGCGGGCGTGGCGGGAATTCATGGCGCAGACGGCGCCTGCCAAATCGTCGGGAAAAACCGAAGAACCTTTGTCGCCAAAAATGCTGGGGTAACGGTGGACGCGGGCGGTGAAGTTGGCGCCGATCATCGAGAAGGCTACGCCTTGGCGGAAGTAAAATTCTGGGCTTTGCGTAGACATTCCATAGGCGGTCTGAAGCTTGTTCTTGATCTCTAGACCGGTATTGGTCCAACGCAATTGGGAATTCAGCGGCTCGATCCAGATGCGGCCCTGTGCTCCCTTGATGTATGGTGCCCAATCATAGTCCGCACTTGGTAGTGGTGTCCTCGAAGTTGCGTTAGCGTTATTGATCTGCTCGTGCGGGATTCGCAAAAACCTTGTGTTGTCTGATGTACGAACACCAAGGCGACCGGGCGCCACGTCCCCGATCAACGGCGCGCTTTGATACCGGCGTAACATCGTTTCATCCCACCAATACACCAACGGCCACTCCGGCACGACCTGGAGCGCCGCCGCGTCGAAGGTGTGGCGGCCTGCTTGGCATAGGAGCCCTGCTTCCTTCTTTGCGAATTCCTCTTGAGTTCGTACCCGCTCCTGCGGATCCGTTGGGGCCACAGCAACAGCATCACTTCCCGATTTACCCCGCATAGTCACCGATATGGCGACCGGATTATCACGCATCGATCGAAACGCACCCCAAGACAAGTCGCCTACAGCACAAAGTGTATGATTCTCCAACAAAAACCCGCGCAGCTCTGAGTACTGCTTAATAAACATCCAATTCCGCATCGTCACCATCGCCGAGGTTCCCCCCGGTCGCACCAGTTCCAACCCCCTCAGCAAGAACGCGGCGTATAAATCAGCTTTCCCCAGCGGATAGGTTTGCTCCACATACCTCGTGTCCGCCATCTTCGCCGTGCCCTGGTACGGCGGATTCCCCACCACCAGGTCATAGGTCCCTTCGCGCAACAGCCGCACAAACCGAACCCCGGCGGCCAACTGTTCTCCTCGCAGGCGTAAGCCCAGGTCGTCGCCGCTCGTATGCTGCTCCAAAAACGTTTCCAACCGGCCCAACAACGTTGCCCGGGCGGCGCTCGAGCTCATCGGCGTTCGGGAGGGCTCCGGCGGATTTTCGAGGAACAAATCCTGTTGCAGCGCCGTCCGTTGACCCAGTTGTAATTCGAAACTCTCCAGCGCCCTATCGACGGCCCGGTCCACTTTCAACAAACTGCCCAAAAAATCCGCCCCCCGCAGGGCGCCCACCACCTGATTGGTCAACTTCCCCGGAATCCCCGTTTCTTTTTCGACTTCGACCCGCAGTTGGACCAAGGCCGGGTCGTCTTCGGGCAGGCCGGCGAGCCGCAAATTCGCCGCCACCAGATTCAATCCCCGGGGCCGGGCATCGGGAGCGGTGGCCCGGGCTTTGAGCCACAGGGACGCCGCGGCGATTTGTACCGCCCGGGGGTCCAAATCGATTCCCGCCAGGTTGTGTTCCAAAATCCGTTCCACGATCGCCCGGTTGGACCACCGCGCCTCCCCTTCTTCGTGTCGATGCCGGGCTTCTTCGTGATAGTGGGCCACGAGCAAATCGAAGACCACGACCAAAAAATGGCCGGAACCCACCGCCGGATCCAGGATTTTCACGTCGCGGATCGAATCGGGGGCGGATTGGACCATGGTTTCGGGCAACGGCTGCGGCACCCAATAGGCCCACCGCCGTTCCAAATCGGTGTCGAGCGGCATGAGTTCGGTCAATGCCACCCCGCCGCCCTCGGGACCCAACTCCCGCAATTGGCGCCACTCGACCCGCCGCTGTTCCAGCCGGTCCAAGGTGCCGGTGCTTTCGGCGTCCGCCACCCACCCCTGTTTTTTACACATCACCAACCACAGAGTCCCCAAACTGTTTTGTAACAACCAATCCACCATATACCGCTCGGTGAACAGTTGGGTTTTGTTGGCGATCTCGTGGGGCTCCAACTTCCCGCGTTTGTCCAGTTTTTCGTCCAACCGTTCCCGTTCGGGATCGTTCCAAAACTGGTACATCCACCCCAAGGTCAAATCGTCGGTCCAGGCGCCATCGAGCGCGGGATCGTTGATGGTTTCCACCAATTTCCGCAACACGGCGGGCGGTATGGGAATCAGTTCCGCCACTCCGGACGTGCCAAATAACCCCGGCAACTCGACGGCCAACTCGTCAAACACCAACTGCAACAAAAACCGATATCCGTCGGTGTCGTCGTCGCGAGTCAATGCCGGCGCCAAGGCCCGAAAGTCCCGATACGCCGGGCTTTTCCACCCGCCGCTGACGACAGGCAGAGACCACAACCCGCGGGTTTCCAAAATCCGCAACAGCACCATCCGATGTAACCAGGTCGTCGCCGCCTGCTGTTCGGCGTCGCGCAAAAAATCCATGCCGGTGCGCGCAGCACCGCCTTTGGCCTTCCCCGAAGAAATCGACTGCGCCCGCAGTTGTTCGTCGATCCACGAGGTAAGCCGCCCCCGCCGAACCCGAGCCGCTTCCTCCAACCCCGCATCGGCAACCGGAACGGACCACCGGTACTCCGTTTCCACCGCCGCATGGAGCGCCCCGAAGTCGCCGGGATGAACGATGTCGCCAATCAAATAAGCCCGAAGGGACCGAATGGTCGCAGACAGGTGGTTTTTGGTCTCCGAGGTCATGGTCATGGTGCGTGTCTCCCCTTGATGTCAACCTTGGTCGTCGGTTGTTTATCTGCGGTTTCGTACTGCTGGAGCGGTGAATTCGAAACATGAGGTACTTTTGCGCTTGGAACCACCACGCAAGCGTCATCCAAATGTGTATCCTGGTCGTCGAAAAAGATGGGCGGCTTGATGGCTTGCAAAATGGGTGTTTTTTTTAACCCACCCAAGAAATAGGCTTCGTCTACATAGACATTCCATGCCCGAAGGGTCCGAATTACGCGTATATCGGCTGGGGCGTTTCGAGCGGTGACAATAGAGTTGAGGACACGAAGACCGGTCTCGGGGCTATTACGTGAAAGCACGACGACCTCGACCAGCGGGGCCGCAGCCTCCAACTTGTATTTGTTGAGCGCAAGAAGTGCCTTGACTAGCGGCATCGCCACACCAGGATCGAGCGGCTCATCCTCGGCCTGGCGCATTGCCCTCCGATACTCTTCGATTGCTTCATCCTTGTCGACAGCTTCCGCTTCTTGGAACCTGCGAGCAACTTCGCTCAAATCAAACAGCGCCGTCGCAGAAACTGCAATAACGAGTGTGTTTGAAAGATCCGTTGAATCGCTCATACTCCTCCAATCACACCAACCGCACATGAACACCGGCGCGTACCTGTTCCAGCAGTCGTTCTTTGATTTCCGCCACCAAGGCATCTACTTCGGCTTCGGTGGTGATTTCCCGATTGTGCAACTTGAGTTCCACCCGCACGATCATGGGCTTCGTCCCCTCGCTCAACAGGTCGTCCAGGATCTCGTTGGCTTCCTGTTCGGCTTTGTGCAATCGAACCACAAAAGAATCTTTGAGTTCGGCCAAGGTTGGAGCGATGGCTTCGGCCGTCGTGTTCGTCACCGCCAGGTGAATGGGCCGTAACACCCGATGGGCGGCATCGGCCGTCAAGGTGCTGAACCCCGGGCGGCTCTTGACCCGGCCCCGTGCCGATTCCGCTTGGTGTTCCTGCCATTGCAACAGCCGGGTCCGCTCGGCTGCATAACAGTTTTTGATTTCGACCAGGTCGGGGGCAATGGCGCCAATGTCGCGCCACGGGCGGTCGGAAAACAACTGCTCGTGGACCCGCGTCATAGCCACATCGACGTTGGTTCCGCCCAACCGCAACTCTTTGAGTTGCCCACCCTGGTAGGTCCACACCCCAAACGCTTCGGTCACGGCGCGGACGGCATCGTCGGTCAGTTCGGCATCGATCAACCGCAGCAAGTCCACCCCGTCGCGTAACGTGTCCAGATGTTTTTTGACCTGCTGCACCGTGGGCCGGGTTTGGCGGCAATTGCGTAGGCACGATTCGAGCGCCTGCTGGAGTTTGCCCAGCTCCGGCGGCCCTTCGGGAGAGCCCGGCAGGCGGTTGAGTTGCCGGAACACCGAACGCAGCCGGTCTACGAGTTGGGGAAACCGTTGGGCTACGGCATCGGCAATCGCGTCGTCTTGTCGATCCACCTGCGGAATGTCCAACCGGTCGGCGAAAAACCTGGCGATACGCGCCCGGACTTGGGGTCCGATGTCATCTTCGCCGGCGGGAAAAAACGTCGCGTGGCGAAAGTTGCGGTCTTTGTCGAACAAATCGCGGCCCCCCGCGTCGCGAGGGGCAGTGATCGGCAACCCTTCTTTGGGTTGGACCTTGATTTTGCCGGCCCGCAACAGCCCGGCAACCGAGGCTTTGATCACGTTGGCGGTGTATCCATACGGTGGGCCACCAAATTGGGTCAACAAATAGGTGCCGGCCACGCCGCCGTCGGCTTCGATGCGGTCCAAAATCCGCACCGGAACCTCACCGCTGCACGACGGCACATACCGGCCGCTGTCCAGTTCCAAAATGCCCAAGGCGTGAGACAAAAACTTGGTCGACGGGCCGGTCAAATCGGTTTCCACCAATTGCAGCAGTTCTTTGGGTTCGATTTGGATGTCTACAAAATGCGGGTACAACTCCGGCAACAACTGGGTGGCCACCACCCCAATCGTTGCGGCAAACGACGGCCCATGGTCACTGGGCGAAAGGCAACGCCCACGAAAATACATCTTTCCCGCCATCCAGGCTCCCGCCACGGCATTGCGGACCGGGGTTTCCAGGTCATCGCGGCGGTTTTTTTCTTGTTGCAACAACAGTTTGCGGGCCGGCGCCAACGACTCGCGCCGCGGTTCGTTCCGTTCGACCATCATGGTGGACCGATAAAGGTCGCGCAGCGGGTCCAGGGTGTGATCGTGGTCTCCCGAAACCCACACGAGGCGGTCGCGAAGAGCCGATTCGGCGCTTTTTTTGACCCAGGCACTTTCGGTACGTTCCTGCTGCGGCATAAATCGAAAATCGATACAAAAAGTCGCTTCTTCGGAAGCGGTGACCAACGGTTTGTTGTCCAAATCCCGCCCGTCGGCGCCATAGAAAGCCGCCCAAGGGAACCTCCGTCCTTTGAACTGGGGTAACGCCGGCTCGGCGAGCAACAACTTGAGTTGGTTGGCGATAATTTCGCTGATTTTTTCGCGCGGAACCCCGATGTCGCGGCGTTCCCGTTCCCATTCTTCGGCCGCCGAGGATTGCAGTTTATATCCGGTTTTCTCGGAATAAGACACGAGGTTTCGGCGGCGTAACTCGGCCAACGCCAAGGTGATTTGGGGGACGAGGTTCCCCTGGTCTACCCGACCATACAAACATTGGGCGACGAGTTTGGCGGTAGTTGGTTGGGTTTCCGACTGAATCAGTTCCAATAACGCGATGACCTTGGCAGCCCGGACCAACAGACCTGCGGCATCGTCTTTACATTGGTGGAGCACCCGCGCCATGGACGACTGCACGTCGGCGTCCAAGGCGGTGTGTTGGATTTCGTAGACTTGGTCGAGCGTGACGAGAGCGCCTATGGGCAAATCGGCGAGTTTGCGGGCGCGGAACAGTTCACCCAAGAGTTGGAGCAGGCCGCGGATCGCCTGAGCGTCTCCCTGGGCGCGGCCGGAACGGTTCCGCAGCGCCGTGGTGATTTGTAAGATAAGATCCATGTGCCCCGGCAACATGGGATAGGTGTCGGCAAAATCGTCGGGGGTGATGTCTTCGCAGTCGTAGGCATAGAGTTTCAGGTTGGCGCGGTGTTGTTCAAACAGAGCGCGCAGCATGGATTGTGCTTCGGGGCGTTTCTGCAACAGCCGTTTGTGGACCACATCGTGAATGTTGGTAGGCGCTAAATGAACCCGCAGTTTGGGGGGGAACCGGTCTTTGGCCCACACCAAAAAAGCGTCCCCGGCTTCTTCGTCGAGTTTCTGTTGGCCCAAAGCCAACAACCAGGTTTTGCCGCGTAGTGTCGCGCCGAGTGCGGTGGCAAACACGCGCAGGCGGTCGATACGATCCTTGTGCGACAAGACGTATTGGGACACTTCATCGACCACCAAGAACAACGTGGCACCGGGCCTACGGAAGGCCAACATGTCGCGGATAGCCCGGACGGCATCATCGGGGGAATCGGCTCGGGCTTCGGTGCCGCCGCGGCTGCTGATCCAGCTCATGGGGTCGGTATAACGGTCGGGAAACAATTCGGACAACACCAGCGAGAAATCGTCTTCGGCGAGATGGTTGTGCAGTACCTGCGACCAGGGTTTGCCCAACACCTGGTGGGCTACCTGTTCAAAGCGGGACCAATGGCCGTCGCGTTCCAGGCGTAATTCGAAATCGGCGACCAAAGGTTCGGTGGTGCAATAACCGAGGCGTTTTTGAACCTGGCGTAACGCGGCGCTGTGGATGTGTTCGTTGTCGCGGGCGATGCCGCCGATGTCGAAGACGACGGCAATGGGATCGATTTTTTGGCGAAGGGTGTGCCAGGCTTGCCGCAGTTCGGGCGCGTTGGGGGACGTGTCGCGGTTGAGCCAGGCTTCGGCGAGCGACGTGCCATTGGGCAAAGCCATGCCGTCGAGGGCGAGCCCCAACAGTTTGGCGAAACTGGATTTGCCGGAGCCGTAAAAACCGGAGATCCAGGCGGTGGGCAAATCGGGGCCGCCGGGTTTGTCGAGTTCTTTGGCGATCTGGGTGAGCAGATGGACGGTTTGTTCGTGGATTCCGTCGGGCACCCGGCGATGGTGGGGGTGATTTTTGGGAAAACCGCCGGTGATGATGTATTCCGATACCTCGGCGGCGACTTTGACCGGGTCCTGTTCGTGAAAATAGACCACGGGGGGAATGTCGCGGGTGACATCGGAGACAAACAGGTCGCGGATGAGTGTGGGTTGAGTCATGGGTAAATCCGGGGGCGATAATCGTTGTCGGCTGCAAGTTTGCCCATAAAGGACAATCCGGTTGGGGAGCACCGTTCGCCGGGATAAAGGAGGATCACCGGAACATTGCGGGTATGGCCGTCCAAGTGGCGCAACAAGGCGGATGACCGATAAAAGGGATACAGTGCGCCGGCGCGACCGATCAGCACCACGGTGCGGGCGATGGTTTCGGGGTTGCGGTCGGCGTGATCGCAAATCAGGCGGCTGCAATCGGCGGCGATGCCGCCCGGGCCTTCGATGAGCGGGGCGATTTTGTCTTTGAGGTATTTTAAGCCGCGGGCGGGGTCGCGGGCGGCCAATTGCCGTTCGGTTTCCGTAACGCGCTGCAACCAGTGGTCCCCTTGGGCGCGGATGCGGTGGAGCAGCAACGTATGGAGGTCGAGCGAGAGAACTATCCAGCCGATGGCTTGGAGGTCATGGGTGAGTGTTTGGACCTCTTGCCGCAGGGCGAATTCGGTTTTGGGCTCGTATTGGACGATGGCAAACCGGTAGTTGCGCATGGTGCTGATTTGGGGGCCGTCCTCGTGGATGAGATCGCGGCGCAGGGCGGTAAACGCCTCGTGCAGCTTGGACGACGGAAACAGCGGCGGCGTCATGGTGCACCTCCGGCGAGCCGTGGGGCGGGCGTGATGACGGCATCGGCCCAGGCAACGAGGTTGGGGCTGTGCCATTGGATGTCGACCAGAGCCCCTTGGCGAAAGATGACGAGCCCGGGCAGGCGGCGGTGGCGCCGCTCGAGGGCCGGGGCGTCAAGTCCGAGGGATAGGAGATACGGGTTGTCGGTCAGGGTACCGGCAAACCGTGTTTGCCGGAGCAGGTAGAAGAGATAGGCGATGGCTTCGTCGGGAACGTGCGGAAACACGAGTGGGCACACTTTGCGGGTCGCGGCGACGAGGCCCGCGGAATGGGCCGCGGAGATGAGCTTACGAGCGAGTTGAATGCGCGTAGGCACAGTCCAGCGGTCGCCGGTTTGCTGGGCTATCCAGGCTACGGTGAGATCGCGGGTGACGGTGGCCTGGGCTGTGTCGCGGCGGTGCAGCAGAAACTCGGCGGTGAACGCGCGGTAGAGGGGATCGGAGAGTTGCAGGTGCCAATGGCAAAGGGTTCGGCGGGTGTCGGGCGACATATGCGGCCAGCGGTGGAGCACCGACAGGGCAGCGGGAAAGGCATCGAACCGGGCGCGCATGTTGGAAAGCAATTCCTGGATCCACGCCAGGGAACGGGCGCCGAACCAGTATTCGTGAAAGGCAAGGGCTGCGGACACGCGGGTAGTGCCGTCGGTATGAAACCAATAGGCGCGGGATTCGGGAATGGCCAGGGCGCACTTGAGCAGGCGGGGATGAATCGCGGTGGTTTCCTGGGGTCCGAGCGTCATCGGGGCCTCCGGAAATGCGGCAACGGGTATTGGTCGGCAAGCGGGGAAAGTGCGGCGACGAGTTTTTGGGCGCGGCCTTGCAGCGTGCCTGGGATTTCGCCCACGAGTTGGCGGCCTATCGACGTGCCGGAGAACTCGGCGGCTTTGTGGCCCTCGGTCCATTCGCGGAATCGGGTGCGATTCCACCCTTCGTCGATAAACGACAGGTCGGGGAGTGCGGTCGAAGGCTGCGGGACGGTGGCACGAAGGTCGCGGAATCGTTCATCGATACGTTCGTCGACGTCGAAGCCGAAATGGTACAGCGACACGATGCGATCGGGGTCGTGGGCCTGGGCGCGAAGGGCCTGGTCTTTGCGGCGGGCGGCTTCGCGGACGGCGACCAGGGTTGCCCACTGCCAAGTGTTGGGCAGAAGGCGTTGGAACAGATCGCGGCCGCCGAATTCGGAAACCAGGTCGGTAGGCCACCAGCCGAGCCGCGGGTCTTCCTCGCCCTTCTCTCCGGCCCAGGCCACGATGATTTGGGCGGTAAGCGCGAAGTCGAGGTCCGAACGGGGAATCGGTCCACGGCGGGCGGGTGCCGGGGTGTTTTCGAAGTTAAATAGGATCATCCGAGCATTTCCTTAGAGGGTGTTTGGGAA
This sequence comes from Myxococcales bacterium, assembly GCA_013360285.1. GTDB lineage: Bacteria > Myxococcota_A > UBA9042 > JABWCM01 > JABWCM01 > JABWCM01. Next base: position 1,392 of record JABWCM010000082.1, on the reverse strand, counting down.
AAAAATAAGCTACGCGAGCCCTTGGCCTACTGCGTCGGTCCTGCCTCGGTCGGCCCATCCTCAGCGTACCTTCGGGTACGCCTCCGGTGGGCCTCGCGTACCTTCGGGTACGCCTCCGGTGGGCCTCGGTCGGCAGGCCCGCCTCGCTACGGCCACTGTCTCGCTCGCCGTTATTTTTTTCCCAAACACCCTCTTAGATTCGAGTCGACCGGCGGGCGACCGGGCCGACGCAACAATTGACACACACGTGCCAATCGCGGGAAGGCGTATTGAACAACGCCGCGGGAAGTGTGTCAATCGGGATGGCGAGTGGGCGGATTGAGGTGTTATGGGGGCAACCGTCCGACGATCATGGCTCGATCTCTTGCAGGGTGCGCTCGAGTTCATGGCGGAGTTGTTCTCTGAGGTTGTGAAAAAATATGGACGTGACCCAAGTCAGCCGATTTTGCGCCCCATTGGCTTTGAAAAAGTTGAGTAATATCGTGTATATTGCGAAACCTTTTTCGGGGCCAATGGGGCCAAAAGCGGCCGGAATTGGGGCACGTAGCTATTTTTTCACAGCCTCTCTGAGGGTCAGCGGAAATAAGGAAGTGACCCTCCCAGGTCGGTGGCCAGGCTATCGATCAGCGCCTTTCCATACTCCGCGCGGAGTTGGCCGGCCTGCTCGAATTCGACGATGTGGCGGCCGACCTGCCAATATGCCTCAACGAGTCGGGCGTTGACCGCCTGGACTGCCCGTACCCGGCCTTGGGTATAGGTGTCGGAGATTCGTTCGAGCAGTTGCACATAGCCGTCGATGTGGGTTATTTCCATATCACTCCCCTGAAATTCCGTGGCGCGCCGATGCGCAAGTTGGAATTGGATTTTTTTGCGCCATACAAACCTTGGCGATTCGACGGGGAGCCCGCGATCAAAAGCGGCGCGGACTCGACGAAACAGCGCGTCCACACTACTCCGCGGCTGTTCGGCACGCAAGTTCCGGTTGGCCACCGGTTTGGGCGCCCGGCGGCAACCATGCAGGCCGTTCCGCTGGCCGCCTGGTAGTTGTGGCACGGTATTTGCTAATTTGCCAAATGGCGCGGAAAACGCCGGGGCGCTTGGCGATGTGGGGTACTGCGGGTAGAATGCTTGCAAAACCTAGGCGGTGGGAGAAGCCCCCTCTAAAATAACACCACGGTGCTTCTAGGTGGGATATTACCCCTCTAAAAGAGCACCGGCGTGCTTCCATGTGGGGGATGACCACTCGCCGGGAACACCGGCGTGCTTCCGGGAGGGGGTCACCGGGTGCCGGAAAGCACCGGCGTGCTTCCGGGAGGGTGGTGACCCACCGCCGGGAGCACCGGCGTGCTTCCGGGAGGGTAGCGACCCACCGCCGGGAGCACCGGCGTGCTT
>JABWCM010000081.1 GCA_013360285.1 Myxococcales bacterium | reverse complement strand
GGCAGGGTAAAGTAAAAAGTACAACCGCGCCCCGGTAGATTCTCACTCTCCACCCCCACCTGCCCACCTAATTTCTCCACAATCCGCTGCGCAATGGACAGCCCCAGACCATAGCCCTCGACTCGCTCCTGGGTGAGCCGGGTAAAGGGGGTGAACACACGGGCCTGATCTGCCGCGCTGAGACCGTTGCCATTATCTTTGACCCAAAAGCGCACCCGGCCGTCTGTCTGAGGGGTGGCCCCCAATTCTAGCCGCGGTGGTTGGCCGCCATACTTGAGGGCATTGCCTAAATAATTGGCCCAAACTTCCTCGATCCACGGGGCATGGCCTAACGCTACCGGCCACGAGTCAGGTATGATGATCTCCGCCTGCTTTTCCTCAATCATAAAAATGAGACGTTGTTGGGCTTCATGCGCAATTTTGCTCATATCCAACGGCTGTGTCATCACCTCCGTTTGGCGCATACGAGCCAGCAGGAGCAGCTCTTTAATGATGTTGGTCATCCTGGTTCCATTTTCGGCAATCACCTGCACGGCCTCCTGTCGCTCTGCCTCAGAAGACCAACTCGCCTGCAATAGTTCGGTGTAGGCGATAATAATGCTCAACGGATTCTGAAGATCGTGGGCGACAGTATAGGCAAAAGCATCCAATTCCTGGATGAGTTTTTGCCGCTCGGCAATCTCCTCTTGTAAGCGCAGATTTTGCGCCTGAAGTTGCCGTTGCAGATTTCGCAGCGTCAGATGGGTGGTGACGCGAGCTAACATTTCTTCATACTGAATGGGTTTGGTAATGTAATCCACAGCCCCAATATTGAACCCTTTGACCTTGTCCAGGGTATCGGCCAGCGAAGTCATAAAAATCACCGGAATGTCCCGGGTCTCTTCCTTCTCCTTCAAGCGGCGGCAGGTTTCGAACCCGTCAACGCCGGGCATCATCACATCTAACAGGATGAGGTCAGGCTTGAGATAGGCGACCTGCTCCAGGGCGCTCTGGCCGTCCTCGGCCACCAGGACCTTAAAGCCCGAGTCGCTCAAATATTCCAACAGCACTGTTACATTGGTTGGGTTATCGTCAACAATTAAAATAGAGGGTTCGGGTTCACTCATAGGCTAATTCTCAAGGCTAAGGCTAAGGCTGAGGCCAAGAAGGATGGATCCCTGTGAATGTCATTTCGACCGGAGCGGAGCGGAGGGAGAAATCCCTAATACCTCGTCTGGCAAGAGTAGTTTTGAGGGACGCTTCGCGTCGCTCCTTCGTCGCTCGAAATGACATGATCGCGTAAGTCCTTGTGAATAACTCACGGCTCATCTACCTCCTCCCGCACAAATTGTTTCACAAATTCGCGGATTTGCTTCATCTGAAAACCTTTGGCTAAACGACGAACCTGGTTGGCAAAGGGCGCGAATTGTTCCCCCGCCTGTTCGATTTGGTCTACTTGCTGCAAGATGCCTTTGATGTCCCCTTGCATGGCCAGTTCCAAGAGCGCAGCGGCTTCTTGGGGAGAAGGCGCGACGAGAGAAGCAGGGGAGATGGGGGGTGGGGGAGATGGGGAGATCGTGTCACCCCTGCTCCCGTGCTCCCCTGCTCCTCCGCTCCCCTGCTCATAATTCCATGTCAGCTCCAAATGAAGCTGCAAACGGTCTAAGAGATAGTCGGCGCGGACGGGCTTGGGGACAAAATCATCGCAACCGGCGGCCAGACACTCCTGGCGGGTGTGGTCGAAGGCGCTGGCCGACAAGGCCACCACAATTATATCCTTGAGCGCCGGCGTTTGCCGGAGGCAGCGGGTCGCCTCAAAACCGTCCAATAGCGGCATCACCAGGTCCATCAAGATCAGGTCAGGCTTGAAGTTGGCGGCTTTGCGCAGGGCTTCAGCCCCATCAGCCGCTTCGACGACGACGAAGCCCAGAGGCAAGAGCAGGCTGGTGATGACCGAGCGATTCTCCCATTTATCGTCTACCACCATGATTTTGCGTTTTTGGCCGTCAAAGCCAATGATGGCACGTTCATCCGCTTTGGGTGTGTCTACCCAGTCGGAGACTTCGGGCAAATCCAGTTCAAACCAGAAAGTGCTCCCCATGCTGGGGATGCTGTGGACTTTTAGTTCCCCACCCATAATCTGGACTAGCTTTTGGCTGATGGCCAGTCCCAGGCCGGTGCCTTCAACCAGGTGCGTCCTTTCACTCACCTGTTGGAAGGGCTGAAAGATTTCGTCTACTTTTTCCGGGGCAATGCCGAGGCCGGTGTCTTCAATTTGGAAGCGAATCTTTCGCCCCTCTCTTTGCCCCTCCTCAAGAGGGGGGAAATAACCGACTTTGAAGACCACTCCACCTTTTTCCGTAAATTTAACGGCATTGTTGAGTAAATTAAGGAGGACCTGCCGTAAGCGCTGTTCGTCACCGCGCACGCCAATGGGGATAGGCGAGAGAGGCTCGTAGGCGAAGGAGAGGCTCTTTTGTTGGGCCGAAACGCGAGAGATGTCGGCGATATTTTTGAGAAATTCGGTAAAATTGAATCCGGCCAGGTGCAACTCCATTTTGCGGGCTTCAATTTTAGAGAGGTCCAACACATCATTGATCAGGGTTAACAAATGTTCGCCAGAGAGTTGAATAATGTCCAACCCGCCTCGTTGTTTCTCGGTTAAACTTTTATTGCGTTTGAGAATTTGAGCCTAGCCTAAAATCCCATTGAGTGGGGTTCTGAGTTCGTGGTTCATGTGGGCCAGAAATTCGCTTTTGGCCCGGTTGGCCGCTTCGGCGGCTTTTTTGGCAACTTCGGCGGCGTCTTTGGCCTCTTGCAACAGCCGATTGGCCTCCACCAGCTCTGCCGTGCGCGCCTCAACCCGCTGTTCCAACTCGGCGTGGGCCTGCCGCAGCGACTCTTCGGCCCACTTGCGCTCGGTCATTTCTTGCTTCATCTCCTCATACAAGCGGGCATTTTCCAGGGAGATAGCTGCCTGCGCGGATAGAATGTGGATCATCTCCAAACGTTCGGGGGTAAAAGCCGCCGGGATCAGATTGTTTTCCAGGTATAAAATTCCGGTCAACTGGCCGTGACTTGAAATGGGGGTACAGAGGATGGACTTGGGTTTACTTTGGATAATATAAGGATCATTGGCAAAGCGGCTGTCATCTTCAGCCTGGGCGATGACCAGGCTTTCACCCGTTCTTTTGACATAATTAATGATAGCCGCCGGAAGATCGTTTCTGGTCTCCAGCGGCGCCGACGGCAGCACCGTCACCCCGGCTCTGGCCTCAGCTTCTTCGGCTTTGACCTCAATCGTCCCTACGGCTTCGATCACTAGCCGGTCTTGTTTTTCCAGCAGCAGAAAACCCTTTTGCGCCCCGGCGTCTTCAATTACAATTTGCATCAACTTTTCCAGCAAGGTTTCCTGGACAATCTCGCCGGAAATAGCCTGCGCCGCTTTCATCACCGCCATCAGGTCGAGGGCAGCGGCGGCGGTTCCATCCGTTGAAATGGGGGGTTCGGCGCGGGTCGGGGCCGCCGGTAGACGCGCCAACAGGAGGGCATACCTTTCTTCCAAATCCTTAACTTTAGCCAGGGCGCCCCATTGCTTGTAACCCAGGTAGGCTTCGTTCAGATACAATCGCCCAATTTTTTCATGGCCTCGGCCTAACCAAAACCTGGCATACAATTCATTCGCCAGGGCTTCGATTTGCCTGAAACCATTTTCAGTGGCCGATTGAATGGCTTGCTCATATAACGTCATGGCCTGCTCAGGCTGGCTCTTGATTTTGGCCTTTTCCGCGGCCAGCAAAAGGTATTGAGGTTGAAAATTTTCGGGGCAGTTATCGGCCCAAATTTTCATTTTGGCGGATAGCTCGTTGAGCTTTTGCCAATATTCGCGCTGCGCCTTCCTGGTTGCGGAAGGATAAAGGGCGGCTAAGGTTAAGGCATGGTAAAAAGATAAGATCACTTGCCAGATGGTGCCGGTCAGACTATGGACGACCTCCTCGGCTTTTTGAGCTATCGCCCTGGCTTCGGCATAATCCTCGAAGGTGTATAAGCATGTGAGTTTGGTGACGAAATAAAAAGTTTGAAAAAACGGGTCGTCTTTATAGGCGGCCAGGTAACTTTTTTCGTCAAAGGCGGTATCATCAAAAGAAAACCTGCTCGCGGTTAGCCCCTGCAAATTCAAGCCCCAATGCAAGATGACTTGCTGCGCCTCCACAAAGCTGTGATTCTTAATTTGGCTCAAAAAAGTCAGGTTTGGTCGATAATCTTCCTGAAACCGGCTCAAGTCCTGGCTGCACAGCAGGCCATACCAGCTCTCGTGGAAGATTCCGTAGGTGGCGTAGACAAAATCGCCCACTTCGAGACCAGCGCGATAAGCTTCTTTGGAATAGGGAAAACAGGTTTTGAGCGGCATGCGCCACAGATTAACAAAACAGCTAAACATGTGCTGTACTTTGGCCCGCAATTTGCGGTCGTGGAATTGCTCATTAACTTTCAAGGCCAGGCGACCAAACTCATAGCCCGACTTGAAATCACCCAGGCCAGAGCCAACCGTTATCCCATGCACCACGTAGCCGTAAGCCGACTCTTCACTGTTACCATAGGCCAGCGACAGCCGGACCATAATCGCTGAGATTAAAATGGTCAAATAAGAGTCCCCGGCAATGTAAGCCGGGGCCCACATCGTCATCAAGAGTTTCATGCTCATCTTGGTTTCTTGATCGGCCATGACCGGCAAATGGATCAACTCCTCGATGCTCTTTTCGCCCAGGCCGGCCTGGATCAACTGCATTTCAGCGGCAAACGCGGCCTGCTTCGCTTCGTCGCTTTCCGGCAAGACTATGCCGAATGGCTTCAACCCCTCCTTGCCGGCCTGGACGGCTTCGGTATATTTGGCCATATTTTCATATTGGATGATGCGCAAGTTATAAATTTCGGCTTTTTCCAGGGTTGATCTGGCCTGGCTCAAGAGCAGGCCAAACGCTTGCTCAGCCTCGGCAAAATTGCCACACAGGTATTCACATTCAGCTAACTCGCAGGACAAAGCAAAGGTGAGGTCATAGTGCGCCGTCCAACTCGTCCCATCCAAGAGGTCCAGTCCGATCTTGAAATGACTCAAGGCCGGTTGGTAGGCAGTGGAGGATTTAGCTTTGCGGCCAGCCAGCAGATTCAAGCGGGCCAGGTCGGTTTTGGCTGCCGGGTCAGTGATTAGCTCAGCGCCGATATTCAGGTGGTTGACAATATCAAATAGATTTTCTTCGCGCTCCGCTTCGCTGCTGTGCTGCAACATCAGTTGCCCTACTTTCAGATGAACAGCCTTTTTTTGGTCAGCAGGGATAAGAGCATAAGCTGCCTGCTGCACCCGGTCGTGCAAAAATTCATAAGCCACTTGGCGAACGGTCTCCGGGTCAGCCCCCTGCGCAAACTCATAAGCATTGCCGATGGGCAGAATCAAGCCCTCCTGGACCGCTTGCCACAGCGCCTCAGCCGTTTGGTCGGGCGATTGTTCGTTCACAATGGCCAGGGTGTTTAAGTCGAAGCGATTGCCAATACAGGCCGCCCATTGGGTCAGGCGCTGGGTCCGCTCTGGTAGTTTTTGGATCTTCCCGGCCATCAAAGTGACCACGTTATCGGTCATGCCGGTGCGCTGAATCTGGGCCAGGTCAAACCCCCATTGACCCTGATCATAATCAAATTCAAGCAAATTCTCCTGGTACAGCGATTGCAAAAATTGGATCACAAAGAAGGGGTTGCCGGCGGTTTTGCGCAGTACCAACTCCGCCAGCGGCCGGGAGCGGTCGAGGTCACACTTCAGCGTATCAGCCATAAATTGATTGAGGTGGGTAATATCCAAGGGTTTTAAAGTGATGGCGCTAATCCTGGCCCCCGACTTGGCCAGGTCGGCCAGAGTGAGCAGGAGCGGATGCGCCTCACTGACTTCATTATCGCGATAGGCCCCAATCATCAACAGGTTACTCATGTCGGGATGCGTCAAGAGGGTTTGCAGTAAGGTCAGGGTAGCGGAATCGGCCCATTGCAAATCGTCCAGAAAGAGCACCAGGGGATGCTCTTTGCGGGTAAAGACCTGGATAAAGTGCTCAAAGACCATATTAAAGCGGTTTTGCGCTTCGGCCGGTAGCAGTCCAGGCACAGGCGGTTGCGGGCCAATAATCAGCTCAATCTCAGGGATGACCTCGATGATGACCTGTCCATTGGGGCTAAGCGCCTGGTTGAGTTTAGCTTTCCAGGCTTCGATTTGGGCTTCGCTTTCGGTTAAGAGCTGCCGCACCAATTCTTGAAAGGCTTGAATAACGGCGCTATAGGGAATATTTCGCTGAAACTGGTCAAATTTGCCGGAGACGAAGTAGCCCTTGCGCCGCACAATAGGTTTGTGGACTTCGTTGACCAGGGCCGACTTGCCAATCCCGGCATATCCGGAAACGAGCAGAAGCGAGATTTTGGACGCCTCCGGCGGATTTACGATTTCAGATTTACGATTTACGATTTCAGACTGCGCTTCTTGCTCCCCTGCTCCCCTGCCCCTCCGCCCCTCTGCTCCCCCACTCCCCTGCTCCTCTGCTCCTCTGCTCTCATCACCGCCGCCGACTCGCTCAAAGGCAGCTAACAGCAGGTCAATCTCAAGCTCCCGGCCGTACAGCTTTTGCGGAATTTGAAATTGATCCGAAAGGTCGTATTGGCCCAGCTCAAAAGTTTCTATCTTTTGCCTGGTCTGCCACTGTATCTGGCAGGTTGCCAAATCGGCCTTGAGGCCAGCGGCGCTTTGGTAGCGATCCTCGGCCGTCTTGGCCAATAATTTGAGGACAATGTCGGAAATCGGCCGGGGTATTTGGGGGTTGAGTTCATGGGGCGGTAGCGGTTGTTTGGCAATGTGGGCATGGACCAATTCCATCGGATCGGTCGTTTGAAAGGGTAATTGACCGGTCAGCAACTCGTAGAAAGTGACCCCCAGGGAATAAAAGTCGGTACGGTAATCAATGGCCCGATTCATACGTCCGGTTTGCTCCGGCGACATGTAGGCCAGGGTTCCTTCCAGAATATGCGGGCTGCTGATGTTTGGATTTTCGCGGGACAGGCGCGAGGACAGGCTAAAATCGGTCAGTTTCACCTGCCCGGTAGCTGGGTTAAAGAGGATATTATCGGGTTTAATATCTTTATGAATGATGTGATGGTGGTGCAGTTGGTTCAAGATGTCGGCAAGCTGAATAGCGAGGTTCAGAAAAGCGGCCAAATTGATAGCGCCAAAGGTCAGCCCATTTTGTAGAGCGGTTCCCTCAAAATCTTCCAGAACCAGGATCAGATTGTGATCGTATTCCTCCAATCCATACGGTTTAATAACACTATCTAAGTTTAGCGTTTTGGTTAGCTCATATTCGCGTTTAAGTTGGGCAATACTTTTTAAGGGGGGGTAATCGGCTTTGAGGGTTTTAAGGATGACCGGCGTTTCATCCCGAACCCGGAAGCCTCGATAAGCCACAGTTTTTGCGCCTTCATGCAGAACTTCTATAATTTTATAACCAGGCAGCACCATCATTCTGTCCCCCTCCTGCGGCCTTTTTGCTGAGGCCCTTATTATGCTCGATACAGGCAGGGCTGGCAAAACCTATCCCGCCTATCTTGGTCAGAAGGCGTTGGGATCATATTTTGGGGAAAGATAGAGCTGGTTTGCTATTGATAAGATTTATTATGTTTGTTTCTGCGTTTGACCCCAGGCATAGCGTAGGGTGACGCCCAAAATAAACCAGGTTGCTAAAAGCGTACCCCGCACTGTGCCACTTACTTTGGAACGTCCGGCCCGGCGCGGGTGAAAGCTGACCGGTACCTCAACCAACCGTGCGCCCCGGCGAGCGGCTTTGGTCATCATTTCGGTCGGCCAACCATAGGTCATCTCCCGCATATCGAGTTGCTCAAGCAGCGAGCGGCGAATGGCCCGGTATGGCCCCAAATCGGTGAGAGACAGGCCATATAACCAGTTCATCAATCGCGCCACCAGCCAGTTACCAAAACGTTGGTGCGGCGGCATAGCTCCCGGCGCAATATGGCCCCGGTAACGCGAGCCGAGCACCAAGTCGGCTTCGTCAGCCAAGATCGGGGTTAAAATAATGGGCAGTTCGCTGGGCAGGAAACTATAATCTCCATCCAAAAAAACAAGGATGTCGCCCTCTTGGGCCGCAGCTACGCCAGCGGCGCAGGCGAAGCCATAACCCCGGCGCGGTTCGAGAATTACCTGCGCCCCCGCTGCGTGAGCTTCCTGCGCTGTGGCATCGGTCGAGCCGTTGTCCACGACAATAACCCACACCGGCACGGTTGCCAGAACTTCCCTTACCAGGCGTTTGATATTGCCGGCTTCATTCAAAGCCGGAATAATTACGGTCACGCGCTCCATGCCGTTCACTGGCTTGTTTCTATCATTGCCGCAATTTCTTGATGGGTCGCAAAAAAAGCGCGAGTATGGCGGGCGGTAGAGATCGGGGTCTGGGTTAGTTCAATTGCCAGCCGGGCCAACGCCGCAGCATCATCCACATCGTACCAGGTTGGCAGCAGTTCGACCCGCAGCGCTTCCTCTGCGGCCAGGGCGAGTGTATCGGCCACAACACGAGGCGTACTCATTTGGACTTCCCGCAGCAGTCGCGGGGAGGGGCGGTTTAGCCCAATCAGATAATAGCCGCCATCGTCACACGGCCCCAGGACAACATCGGCCTTCTCCAGCGCCTCAAAGGCAGTTGCCAGGTAATGAGCGGGCAGGGTGGGGCTATCGCTATCCATAATGACCGCCCGTTTATAGCCGGATTGTAAGTAGTGGGTCAGCGCATTGTCCAGCCGGACGCCCAAATCAGGGCCATCCTGTAGAATAAGTTCAAAATCAGGCGCTAATTCGGCAAAGTAGACTTTTTCTGAAGAGGGCAAGTAGGCAATGACCGGCTGGACGTTGGGTGTCTGGCGCATCAACTCCAGGGTATCGCACAAGAAACATTCGTAGAGCGCGGCAGCTTGATTGGGCTGAAGAGGGGGCGAGAGACGGGTTTTGGTCTGGCCGGGGGCCGGGCGTTTAGCGACAACCAGGAGAGCGTTGGTAAATTGTGAATTGTGAATTGTGAATTGTGAATGGTGAACTCTGAAAGAACTGTTCATGGAGATTCTATGGCATCAGTGTTAGATTTTGATTGTCTCACCAGCCACAAGGCTAACAGGGTGTAGAGCCAGGGGAGGGTGTGGACGGCTGGGCCAAAAATCATTTCCAGTTCTGCTCGCGGTGGCCGGGGACGGACCCAGAATAACAATGGCCCAAAGATTAAATGCTTGGACAGGGCGGCATAACTGAACAGGACGGCCAGACGGGGCGCGTGTCCTGGCGGAAGCAGCGCCGCGAGCGCCAGCGGCCAGATGGTATACCACTGCTGAAACCAGAGGCAAGTGACCAGCAGGTAAAAAATCAAGATATTGAAGCTGACCTGGACAAAATTCAGCCAGGAAGGATCAGTCCAGAGTCGCCGGCTTTGCCATAGGACAAATAAGGCGGTCAGGCCGGCTGCGGCCAGGCTAATCACCCAGCCGATGTCCTTGACGCCCCAGGTCAAATAGAGCCAGGCCCGCATGGCCGCCGGCAGCGAGGCGGTGAAAAGTTCAGTCCGCCGGCCCAGCCCTAAGCTTTGTAGCCCGTACCAAAAGGGGCCATAGGCCGTTCCAATCAAGGCGACAGCCGCCAGGGAGGTGGTCAGTAAAAAGCGCAGCCGGGCGCGTAAGTCGGGCAAATGACGCAGCGCCATCAGGGCGGCAACGGGAATTAACAACAGGGGAATAAACTTTATCAACGCGCCCATCAACAAGGCCAAAATGGTCAAGGTGTAGCGGCGCTCAAAGATGGCCCAGGCGGCAGCCAACAGCCAAACGGCCATTACAATATCATTGTGACCGTTGCCGATAGTTTCGTACAACACCACCGGGTTCCAGGCCAGCAAAGTTACCCCGGCTAAGGCCCGTTCCGGGGCCGTCCGGCGCAGAATGACAGCAACCAGACCGATACTGAACGCCAGAAAGAGGCCGTTCAGCAGCTTGAACGCCAGCACATTGGCAACAATGCCGTCGCCGGTTAGCCGGGCCACCCCTCCGGCCAGCATTTCCCAAATGGGACCATAGGCCGAAGAGGTCCGCCGCCAGGCCACATAAGGGTAAAAGGGGTCATCGGCAAACTGTTTGGCGACATCACGGAAGGGGTTCGCCCCATAAACACCCCAAATACGACCATGCATGATGTTATCAAAGATATCGGCGGCGTCGAGCGGATAGAGAAACAGAAGAGCGATGCTAAAAGCCATCGCTCCACCCAGCACAATGAGCCAGGCAGCCCGGCCACGAAGCTGGAGCGCCAGCCGCCAACCCAACCAATACAGACCCCCTTGTACCAAAAAAGCCCAGACCAACCACCCCAGCGTCGAAGGATCGTCTTGGGTGAAAGGACGCAGGGTGAGTTTGGGCTGCTCGTACCACGCCAGCAGGTTGTAGGGCCGCACAAAAAACCAGCTATAGATAAACAGGCTCAATCCCACCAAGTTGATTAGCAGCATGAGTGCTGTGAGATTTTGTATTTCCAGCCGAGCCGGCTGTCCTTGCCAGGGAAATACCCGGCTGAAGCTTTTTAAATCTGACCGCATGGTATGCCTTGAAAATAATAGGTTATCAGTGATCAGTAATCAGTAGTCAGTAATCAGTAGTCAGTAATCAGACTGTTCACTATTCACTGATTACTGCCCACTGCTCGTTACGGACGCTCTGCCACAATCTCGCCCGCCGAATCAGGTCCAGCCCCAAAAACAGATAGAGCGGCCAAAACTGCGCCCATTGCGCCAGGGGCACGGGTTTCCAGTCAACAAAAAAGGTATAGGATAAAGCAATCAACCCGCTGAACAGCCACCAGCCTGTCCAGGCATCCGCTCGCAGGCCAAGCCAGCGCCCCGGCTGTACAAAAAGCGCCAGCAGCGGCAGCAGCCACAACAAGTACCAGGAGAACAGGTTGTAGGATAATAAAGTGTAAGCGCCGATCAACCAGAGGCAGCGGCGCAGGGCGGTTTCGCCGTCTTTGGCCGGCTGTAAAATCATGGCCAGGCTCAACAAGACCAGGATTGCCAGCAGCAGCAGGCCAATGCTCTGTTTGGCCTCAAAGCCGGCTTGATGGAAGAATGAAAGCAGCAGATTGGGCAGCGGCCCGATGTTGAACTGCTCTTTTAAATACTTGGGTAAAAAACCGATTACTTCACCGCCGTACCTTAACAGGTAGGGCAGGTAAGTGAGTGTAACGGTGATGGTAAAAGCCAGCGGCAGCCGCCAACGACCCTGGGGATGATGGGGCCGCCACAAGGCCGGCAGCAGCAGGGCCGGATAAAATTTCATGGCTGCTGCCAGTCCCAACAAAATCCCCACCAGAGTGTCCCGCTCTTTGACCCGCGCCCACCAGGCTCCGACCAACAGCGGCAGGATCAGTCCATCCACATGCGCGGCGTGGGCGGTTTCAAAAGCCAGCAGCGGCGACCAGAGATAGATTAAAACCCGCGCCGGAGAACGGCCCAACGCCCGCAGCAGACCCATTAATAAGCCCCCGGCCAGCAATCCGCTCCCGGCGATCACAATTTGAAACCAGCGCACACTATCGGGCCAGATACGCCAAAGAAAAGCGTAGCTTATCTCTGCGGCCGGGGGGTAAACCGTGACCGAGGCTTTACGATTGATGTGGGGCCAGATAGCTTCATCGCGCAGGTAGGCCACCTGCGGCGCTTTGGGCGGGTAACGATAGGGGCTGAGACCTTGCGCCTGAACCCGTCCATCCCAGACATACCGATACATATCGTCAGAGAGAGTGGGCGGCGTAAAAATCAAGCAGCCTTGCATCAGCGCCGCCAAAACAAAGGCCGTAACCAGTTCACGCTTTGACCATGTTGCCGGACGCAGCGCCATCACAACCACCCCGGCGTACAGCGCAAAGGCTACAAGAAAAATGATTTCAAAGCCAAGGGTCTGCTCGCGCAGATCGCCCATGGACCAGGCCGCCAGGTACGGCAGCAGGGAGAGTAAACCGAGGGCGAGAATTTTGGATTTTGGATTGCTCTTTTGGGCGTGGGTTTTGCAGATTTCTCGCTCCGAACGTCGCTCGAAATGACATGACTGATTAGTTATGTTATTTCAACAAGTCGCTTCTTAAAAATTCTGCCAGCTTTTGCGCGTATTGGCGATTGGCTGCCGGGCTGGGGTGGGGGTCGTGCGGCCAGTTGCGATGGGCGTGGATGGACAGGTCAACCGAAATATCCACAGTCGGGATGCCTTCAACAGCACTGAGGGCCAGGGTATCGGCGGTCAGACGATCTGATAACAGACCTGCCACCACCAGCTCGATGCCGTGCGCCTGGGCCAGACGATGAAACTCCTTGACCAGCGCCTGGGTTACGGCATGGCTCTGGTAGAAAGCATCTTCTATCTTGTAGTCGTATGTTGTTTCGATAAAGTTCATCAGGGCCGATACGCGCATCAGGGGAAACTCGCGGTAGGTCATTTCGGCCAGGGCATAGTTCAAATTGCCATCTTTGTCCAGCGTGGCATACGGCTGGACAATGGGACCGAGTTTGTTCCAGGGCACAATTTGTTTACTGCGTAACCGCAGCAGGGTGTTGCGTTGATCGTGAAACGAGGCGTAAGCCAGGATAACCAGTTTGGGTCTGGGCCGTTTTTCCAGCGCCTCTTGAAACTGGAGCAACGATTGCAGCGTGCCGTAACCGCTGACCCCAAAATTGACCACCTCGACCTCCGGCAGTTGTTGCTGCAACAACCAGTCCAAAACCGACTACAGTCCATATTTGCCTTAAGGTCATCTGTTTCCCACCGTGTCCAAGCCCGTAATTCCGCCATAAACAAGCGGTTATGAGAAATCCGAACTAAAAATTACAACCACATGCTGCGGGGCAATCCAGTGTTGCCTCCTCGACACACACTTCATCCCACGCCGCGGAACAACAAAACGGATCCAGGTCACAAACACACGATTCACACCCCGGGTTGTTACATCCCGGGGTGGATCCGCCGATGCAGCAGTCTACCGGGCCTGGGTTGCAACTGCACGCAAATTGACATGGCTCGTTTGCCAATTGTACACAATCCTGCGTCCAGGCGGTGGTACAACAAAAGGGATCGATGTTGCAAACACAGGGTTCGCATGCGTCGTCGCCGCAGCCACCTGTGGTATTGGTTAAATTACAACAAATATTTCCCGTGAAGCAGCCGCAGGCGACGCCGCAGCTACTGTTGGCCTGGTTGACGCAGACACTGTCAAACGCGACCGCACAGCAATAGGGGTCGTTTGCGCAGACACATCCGCTACAGTCGGGTGACAAACAACCGGGTGTGTTGGAAGGTAATGAACAACAATTGCTGGATGTACATCCACACTCCGCCCCACAGGTTTCCGCGGCCAACGTAACGCACGAGCCTGCCCAGGCGACTTCGCAGCAGAACGGGTCCGCGGCACACACACATTGTGTGCAGGTTGACGAATCACAGCCGGGAGTGGTGCGAGGAGTACAACACGGTGCCGCCGTTGGAGCGCAGCCGCAAAGCGGGGCGCATTCCGCGCCGCCTTTTGCGACACAAGACTCGTCCCAAGTTACCGTGCAGCAGAAATCATCGTTACGGCAAATACAATCAGCGCAGAGAGGTGCGCCGCAGCCGGGTGCGGCGTGAGGCAGACAGCAGGCGTTGTCACTTTCGGGACACGCACACGCCGTGGTACAGGCGGCGTTGGCCAACACAACACATTCTTCGTCCCAAGCAATATTACAGCAATTTGGGTCTAACTTACAGACACATTCTTGGCAGAGCCCTTCGGAATTACATCCCGGTTGCTGGGTTGCGGTGGTGCAGCAATCGGAAACGGGGGGCGGGCAGCCGCAGGACAGGACACAATCGGTATAACCAAGCCCAACACATCCCTCATCCCACAGTGTGGTACAGCAAAGTTCGTCGTGACCGCATACGCAGGACTCACAATCGGTGTCGTCGCAGCCAGGGGTGGGGTGGATGGTGCAACAATCATCGGTGAAGCCACAGCCGCACGTGACTCCGCAGGTGCTGCCGGCGATTTGTACACATTCGTTGTCCCAAGCGACGGCGCAGCATAAGGAGTCGACGGCACAAACACAGTTTTGGCAGTTGGGTTGGGCACACCCAGGGATTGCCGAAGGCGCACAACAGTTGAGGTTTTCGTCGCAGGTTAACAAACAGTCGGTTTTGGCAATGTCCACACATGCGGAGTTCCACGGTCCGAAGCAACAAATGGGTTCTAAATTACAAACACATGCTTCAATATTACTGTCGTTACATCCCGGTACTCCATGCGGTTTGCAACATGCGTTATCTTTTGCGCACGGGCACGCACCTTCGCAGGCGCCAGCCACCACAAAAACACATTCCGCATCCCACGCGACTTCACAGCAGAACGGTTCCAGACTACATACACAGTCTTCGCAGGCAGGAATGCCACATCCAGGGGTACTGTGCCCGGTACAACAGCCCGTGTCCTCTTGGCATGTGCCGCAGACGTGTAAATCGACTCCAGCAACGCAGTTGGCATCCCAACTCACCTCGCAACAAAACGGATCGGCATTGCAAACACAATCTTGGACGTCTGGGTTATTACATCCGGGGTTTGTATGCTCCTCGCAACAACCTCCGGCACACAGACCGCAGTCTGTCGGACACGTCACACACGTCTCACCGGCAGCACCTACGCATAATCCGTTACCACATTGGTCATCCGCATTCTCGCAGGCGTCAGGGCAAAGGTTCTGATTGGCATCAATATCGACAGACAACGTGTCGCCGATGCCGATTTTGATGATGAGTTGTACGTCAACAACGTTGATGTTGCCGTCGCAGCTTACATCCGCCACGAGTGGCGCGATTCCAATACAGTCCGGAGATGGCCCGATCGGTCCGGACAACACCCACAAGGCCGTGAGAATGCCGCATTGAACGTCCACGACGTCGGTTTTGCCGCTGCTGTTGATATCTCCAACCGGATTTTGGCATTGTGCTGTCGCCTCAGAAGCAATCAAAACCAGGCACGCCACCGACAACGTGATGAATCCTACGGTGCGACGAAGTGTGTTCATGGGTGACTCCAGGGAAACAACAGATGGTTGGTGTCGTGGGACAGGGTGGATTGTCGAAATGGTGCCGGACGGCTCAATGATGGGCGTCTGTTGATGTGTCCTTCACCGAGCCTACGTCCGCGGGTTATCCTTTACATATTTTGATGTCGCGACAATTGCCGGAACTGCACTCAAAGTCATACCAACATGGCGAGTTTTTACCCTTTTTGTTCTGACATTTGCCTTCGTTGAGGCCATACCCGCAGTATTGACCACCACCGCATTGGCCGTGGCTGGTGCATTTGCAGAAGTTCCAAATACTACATGCACCGGTCGTACATTCTCCGTCGACCTTGCAGTACTGCCCCACGCCTTTGGAATTGGGGGTATAACAAACACCCCATGAACAATGTCCAGACTGGCATTGTGACCCCGCGGTACATAGTTCGTAGTTGCCTTTTTTGGCCTTACATTCGTTCCAAACGTTGCAGAAATTACCCGATCCGCAATCGGCGTCGTCGTTACACACGCAGTTTTTCAGCAGGCTGCACGCGCCGGATTTGCAGTGTGCGTCTTTGACGCAGGATTGACCCAGGTTACGAGTGTTGGGAGTGTAACACATAAACTCGGGGAATCCGGCACATACGTTGGACACACACTGGTAATTGGAATCACACAGTTCAAAGTCCGCCTTTTTATTGACGCATTTGTTCCAGATGTTGCAGAACTGACCACTTGGATTTGGGCAATCCGACGTGGAATTGCAGTTACACGTGCCTGTACCGCCCAGGATTGATGAGCATTTACCCGACTTGCATTCGTCGTCGACCTTACAGGTCTGTCCGTAATTTTTGGAGTTCGGGGCGTAACATAAGCCCGCTACCAAGAACGTTGAACTGCAATGGCCACTGATGCACTGGTGGTCTTTGGTGCAGGTCGTGTAGTCGGCCTGTTTCGATTTACATTGGTTTTTCCCAGGATCGATGATTCCCAAATCCAGTCCGATCCAACAATACTCGGTCGGTGCACAATGGGAGTTTTGAGTGCATACACACTCGCCGCCGCCGAACGGGCAAACATTACTGCATCGATCCGTTGTGCATTCGTCGTCGACGTTACAACTTGCGCCCTGAGGTTTGCTGTTTGGTGTGTAACACCAGCCACTGTTGCCGATACAGCCACCGCAGTTGTCGCTTTTGCAGTTGTCGTTGGAAAGACAGGCCGCGCCGTCGTCTTGTTTGGGTTTACACTTGAAGAAGTGGCAAGTTTCGCCTTCGGGACACATGTTCTTGTTGATACAGAAATCACCGCACTGAAGAATCGGACTGATAAACAGTGCGTATTTTTTGCTGAAGCACAGACCCACCTGACAGGAAAATCCGCCCTCGGAATGTTCATAGCCGGCCGTGGCGCACAACTCCCAGGGGTCGTTAAAATGCATCCACATCGTAAAGAACAGCGACCCGATATCGATAGTAATCCCAAAAATCTTGATCGGCGGGATGTCGATGGCACCCTTTAAGTTAAATCCGCCGGCGTTAATTTCAATCGCCGCACTCAAAAACTTATAGGTTTTGATAAGCAACGCTCCAGCTACTTTGATGATCCAATCCGGTGCGTTGAGTTTTACGTGAACGTCGCCGCTCAGCGTCAGCAGATCCACCAGGCCCGGAATCGGCACAAACAGATTGATTGTACCCAACAACTCAAAGACGTGATCCTTAAATCCGTCGCACAACGTGTTCGGTGGGCAAAGCCACGACACACTTACGCCGGCTACGGTTTTGGTTTGGTTGTTGCTGTATTGTTTGAACGCCACTTTCGCACTGGCCAATAACTCAAACGGCTTAAACTGGATTGCCGCGAATAGTCCGTCTTCAAAGTCTCCTTCGACGTTGTTGGGCCCGTAGCCGCCGACGATAAACTCGCCAAAGCCGGGAACACCAAGCAACTTGAAGTCTTTGGCGTAGAATTTACCCAGGATTTTGCCGCCGCCGATCTGGATTTGTATCGCTGCCGCAAAGTTGAAGTTCAGGAATTTGATTTCCAGATCCACACCCGCGCGTAACCAGACACCGGCACCGTTTGGCTTGAGAATGTCGGTGAGCGCCGAAAAACTCGTCGGCAACGCTATCTTCATATAAACGTCGTTATCTTCGAGGTCGACAACGGGTACGGCGCTACCTTTGTAAACGGCATGCAACTTGTTGATAGCGTAATACCGGGTGTTGTGTGCCGGTGAGCCGGTTGTGTCGAAGTCGAATTCATAACGGGCAACGAGAGGAGGTGTTTGAATGTAGGAGAGATCCAACACCTTACTTTCGCCCTCAATGTCGCTAAATGAGCGAACGTCGTTCCAGATCCGGACGTCGTCGATACGTGTAAAGCCCTTACCCATCTGAATAGGGGCGGTACTTGCTCCGGGCATGATTCCCGGGGCTTCGGGTGGTGCGCTACAGGTATCCGTACAACCGTCCCCGTTGGTGTCCAATGCGATGAGTCCCGACTTACACACCGTGTCGTAGCAGGACTGCTCGCATTTGTCGTCGCATCCATCTCCGTTGGTATCGACCTGGATTTGGCCTTTTGCGCAACTCAAAACAGGGCAGTTGGGGCTACATTTGTCAATGCACCCGTCGTTGTTGGTATCAAGTGGGATTTCCGCTGCGGAACATTTGATGTTGAGGCAGGTCATCACACAAGAATCTGCACATCCATCGCCGTTGCTGTCGACGCTTATCTGACCTAGCTTACACACGACCTGTTTACAGTCCGAAGCGACACACGAATCGGCACAACCATCACCAGTGATGTCGATAGGTGTTTCGTAGTCTTCGCAAAGCATTGTTTTGCAGGGTGCAATACACGTGTCGCTGCAACCGTCACCGTTGGTATCTTTTGGTGTGTAGCCGATTTGGCAGGCTAGCGCGAAACACAGTTTCAGTTGGCAGGTATCGGCACATCCGTCTGCGTTGGTATCGACTGCGGTTTTGCCTTTGAGGCAAATCGGGGGCGTACAGGCGGAAATGCACTGGTCGGCGCATCCGTCGTTGTTGGTGTCTTGGGGAATTTGGCCCAAACCACACAAAATCGATTTGCATACCTGAGACTTACAGAGGTCGGTACAGCCATCTCCGTCTAAATCAAAAGGTACTTGGCCCTTTAGGCACAGGATCGACGTACATGTCGACTGGCAAGAGTCAACACACCCGTCGTCGTTGGTATCCACTGCTTTCTGGCCGGCCAACGAGCAGAAAATTGCCGGGCAGATCGGTTTCGGACACGTGTCCGGGCAGCCATCTCCGTTTGTGTCAATAGCGGTTGTTCCTTTGCAGAACACTTGAGAACACACGTTTTCGCAGACGTCATCACACCCGTCTCCGTTTGTGTCCACCCCTTTTTGGCCTTTCAAACACAACACTGCGATGCACTGGGTAACGCAAGTATCTGGGCAGCCATCTTCGTTGGTGTCGGTGGCTACCTGATTGGCGTCGCACGCAAAGATGGGACAAAAACTGTCCTGACACACGTCGATGCACCCATCGCCGTTGGTGTCGAGTGGTGTTGTTCCTTTCGGACAGATGATGGATTGGCATATCTGTGTACACACGTCGGAGCATCCGTCTCCGTCGGTGTCGGTTTGTACTGTTCCTTCACCACATACCGGTTCGAGTTCACATGCGACGGTGCAGGAATCAGGGCAGTTGTCCCCGTCCGTGTCTGTCAATGTTCCTGATTGGCATGTGGGTGGTAGCGGGCACACCGGAGCGGGTTCCAATTGGAATTGGACCGTTCCCAAGCCGAACACCAAGTCGGTGCTAAAGATATTGCTGCCTGCATATCGATGTAAAGTTACCGAAGTCTGGGTGTCAAACGGTTCCAGGGCCGCGTGAGATTGCCCATCTGTCGTTTGTGCCAACAGGCCTGAACCAAATTCAACACCCCAGAAAATCTCCGCTTCGATGCCGTTAAATTGATCAGGAACCCACTCTACTGCCCCGTCTTTGTAAGCAACGAGCGAAAATTGGAACGGTTGGCCGGAGATATTTTTTGCCATTTCGGTGACCAACGCACCGTCCTGGATGTTGGGGAACGTCAGAGATGCCGCCGTGGTGGTGATTTTAGTGATTCCGAAAACGGATGCATTTTTGATTTGGTCGGCTGGTACCTTGGTGTCGGAATAATCATCAAAACCAATTGCAAACTGCACTTGTGTACCAATGTAGGGCAGAAATACACCGGTTTCTCCGACTGCTTCAAATTCGGGCACGAACATACCCGAGATACAATATGTGTGGGTTCCACACGGATACGGCAATTGACAGGAGTCATTACATCCGTCCCCATTGGTGTCCGCAGGAAGGTACCCTGAAGCGCATTTTGGTGGGGGTGGGCACTCCGTGGTCATGACGCACGTATCGGCACAACCGTCTCCGTCCGTATCTTCCCCGATGGACCCCTGGAGGCACGCGGGCGAGTTACATGGAACACCTGCGACGCAGGTGTCGACACATCCGTCCCCATCGGTGTCCTGTGGATTGGTTCCCGCAAAACAGGCGATTTCTGGACACAACAATTTGGAGTCGGATGTGCATGTATCAGCGCATCCATCGCCGTCGCTGTCCACGAGGATATCCCCGATTTTACAGGAAACGACAATGCATTCTTGGCAAGTGTCTGTGCATCCGTCGCCGTCCGTATCAACGGCGTCCATGCCCAAGCCACAGATCGGTTGTTCACCACAATTTTGGACGCAGGTGTCGGTACATCCGTCTCCGTCTGAGTCAATCGCCAGAAATCCCGTTAAACATGCGGTGTTGTTACACTCGCCGCCTATTTGTGCGAGCATTTCAAATTGGGTTTCTTCGTTTGTGGCCAACGCAGCTTCACCGGATGACTGTTCAGTGGGCGTGCTTTCACTGGTCGTCGTGTCGCCCGTCGTCTTGACGAGGTCAGTGCCGATTAAGCCTTCGTTTTGATTGAATAGGATCTCGGTCCCACCCGTTGTGCCGCCGGTAGTCCCACCCGTTGTACCGCCGGTAGTGCCACCCGTTGTGCCGCCGGTAGTCCCACCCGTTGTACCGCCGGTAGTGCCACCGCCTGTGGTTGTATCAGTCGTATTGAGCGGCAGACCGTCGAGGAAGAGCACTACTTCTCCATTGGCGAAAGACATGGCGAGGTGTGCCCATTTATTCAATGGGACCGTCAACTCATCGGTGGCGCGAACTGTTCTTGTTGCGCCGGCGTTGAAGAATTGCCCAACGACACGGCCGGATGCATCCACACCCAACAGATAACCATTGGTGCCGTCCTGTTTTTGAACCGCAATCGAATTGATTGCCTCAGGATTGGTCGCATTTCCCCACGTGTTGTTTTGTACCCACGCTTCAACCGTTCCTTTGGAGAGGTTGAATTGGGTGTTATGGGCTGTTTCCACATATCCGCCGTTCAGATTGGCGTATCGTTGGAACGGGTCACCAAGAACCTGCTGGCCAAGAATTTCAAATGGTTCTATTCGACCTTCCAGGAGCAGACGTTTGGTGTCAAAAAATCCGGTAAACATGACGGAAGTACCAAAGATTTCGGCATCCAATATCGCGCGCATCCCGGCGGGGAAGTACATCCCAAACTTCTTTAAGTTATGAGTAGAAACCAATAACTCCATGTCGTTGATGATAATATTCATGTCTTCGGATGGAAGATCGATCCCCACGTCCTGATTCGGAACCGCCCCGGACAGTCGCGACGCGACGCTTTGACGGATCTGATTGATCATCAAGAGAATATCGTTCGGGAACGCGAGATTTTGAATCTTCACCCGGGCCATAAACGTGGGCAAAGACACACAGTTGCCGAACAAGCAGAACCCCGACGGCGTAACATCTTTGTCATAGAAGAACGATCCACCGATCTGGAGCAAGTTGTCGTTGAGTGATGCGTACTCTTCCAGGTCCACGTTTCCGTCTGGCCAACTCCCTTGCTTCAGCCAGAAGAAATACCCGTTGAACCCGATCTGTGTGGGTGTCGGTATACCCGAACTCAACAACAACATCACTTCGATAGCAGGGCTTTGGATCGCAATATTTTTGAGTCCAAACGGGTCTTTCCACGCGCCGATCAGCGACAGGCTACCGCCAACTTCACCTTGGACGCTGAACATAAAACAAGCTGTTCCGATGAGAACGTCATTCTGAACGGTTGGGCTTGGATCGGCTGGTTTGAGGTCAACCCAGGAACACACTGCAAAGTTAACGTTTGAACTGGTGATGGTTGCTTCGATGCTTACTCCGGACAAAGTAAGATAATCGATGTGTTCGTTGGTGCCCGGTTTGATAAGCGGAACATCCAAATCGAGCACAGCTTTGACTTGGAATAAGCCGGAGTTTACCGTGATAAACAAATAGAGGTCGGGCTGACTCGCTGCCAGCGTAAAAGGCAGTTGTGCCCACGTTACCATCGTTAGCCCCATGTCCACGTCGATGTCGTCCGATGGATCGTTCGGGGTGTTCCAGACATCGCAACCAACCAGCGGGGCGGTGGTAGCGATAAACGCGAGGCCGTGCAGCTCACCAAAACCGGGAATTTCGAGCGATTGAATGATTCCCTTAAAGTAGACAGCTCCCGTAACCGCATCGACGCCGCCGACCACGAATACTTCTTGGCACAGGTCATTGACACAAATTTCCAACATCCCACTAAGTTCTACAACGAAGCTGCCGTTGCTGATTTTTAAGGTTACTGTCGGATTTTCGATGACCAACGAAGCTTTGTCTCCAAGTAAGTTAGCGAAGGGTTCGACGGTTCCGACATAGGTACCCGAAAATTCGACTTCTTGGTTTGAGTCAAGAGATGCGCTTATCTCGATGGTGACCGGACCGCCGCCGAGTCCAATATCGACAGAAACAGTTCCGGAAATCGTGACTTCCCACTCTCCGCCGGCTTCGATGTAGCCGGCGACACCCACGTTGGTGAGGACCAGGCCCGGTACGATTTCGACCGAAGTTTGGGCTTCCGCTTCGAGCAACACGCTCCAGAACGAGCCATCAATGGTCAGAGTTCCCAAAGCTTCCGTGAACGTAAGATTGTCCACAGGCGTCCACGTGGTTGAAGGCGCTAATCCAATCGTTAAGATAAGCGGCCCGCTTCCAGGCGTATAGGAACCGTTTACCTGCAAAGTTGCGGCTTTAGGCCCGTTTCCGAGCGTGAACTGACCCAGTAACGTAACGGATGTGACTTGTCCGTTTGACAAACACACGGTCACCGTTACGGTCAGGTTCAAGTTGGTGTTTAGGGTTAAGTTCCCCGACAAACAGAGTTCTTGTTCGACCGCATCGTATTCTCCGCTGAGCGTTACGAGACCCAGTGAACCCAACGTTGCACTTCCGCTGAATGCGATATTCTGGAGTTGGCCGTTGACGATACATAACGACACCGAAACGGTGATGTTGGCTGTTCCGGAAAATACATGATTACCCTGTAGGCACAGGGACTGGGTGTTGGCGTCATATTGCCCGGAAACCGACAGAGTGCCGACATTGACGAGTGTTATGTTACCGGCAAAGGTGATGGTGGAAAGTTGCCCGTTGACAACGCTTGTTGACACGGTCAATGACGCGGGGACGTTTCCGGTCGCGGTGAACGTGCCCGTAAGATTGAGGGCACCGCCGCTGTAGGTTCCAGAAATCGTTACGTTTCCGATTCCATTCAGCACGAGTGAGCCCGAAAACACAAACGAATTAAGTTGGCCGTTTGAAACACATCCGCTGGCGGTCAAGGTCATCGGCACGGCGCCGCCAACGTTGATGGTACCGTTGAGGCACAGCTCCTGGTTGCCTGGATCGTATGTGCCGCTAAGGCTGATAGTGCCAACGTTCGCTAACGAAGTACTTCCGGAAAATGTGACGGCATCCAACTCGCCGTTGTTGACGCAAGTGGCCACGGATAAAGTGGCGCTAAAGTTGCCGGTGACGGTGTAGTTTCCAGACAAACACAATGACCCGGACTGTGCATCATAGGTGCCGGTTAGGTTAATGGTGCCGACGCCCGCAAGGGTCGCCGTTCCGGATACCTGCACGGTTGTGAGTGAACCTCCGGAGAGACAGGTGGTTACGCCGAGGGTGGCAGGTACGGAGCCGGTGAGTGCAAACGTACCGTTGAAGCACAGCGAATCGGTTCCTGCGTCGTAGCTGCCGGAAATGTTAACGTTTCCGGCGCTGCCAAGTGCGAGCACGCCCTGGAAGACCACCGATGTCAACTGCCCGTTTTCGACACAGGCAGTCACTGTAAACGTTGTGGCCAGTGAACCGGACGATTGAAAGGTTCCGGCGAGGCACAGCGTGTCGTTTTGGGAATCGTAAGTGCCGTTGAGGTTGACTGTAGCAGTACTTCCCAAGGTCACTGAACCGCTGAAGGTAATCGTGTCCAGTTGCCCGTTGACTACGCAGGTGCTGACTACCAGAGTTGCGGGGATGTTTCCGGTCAAAGCAAGTGTGCCGGTGAGGCACAAGGTTTCGTTTTGTGCGTCGTAAGTT
Source organism: Myxococcales bacterium (assembly GCA_013360285.1). GTDB lineage: Bacteria > Myxococcota_A > UBA9042 > JABWCM01 > JABWCM01 > JABWCM01. Next base: position 78 of record JABWCM010000081.1, on the reverse strand, counting down.
CCACTTAAGTTCAGGTTGCCAACACCGGCGAGGGCGACGGTTCCGCTGAACGTGATGTCTTCAAACTCTCCGCCGACG
>JABWCM010000080.1 GCA_013360285.1 Myxococcales bacterium | reverse complement strand
CACGCATCCGGCACCGTCGCATCACACATCTGGCATTGGTTATCTGGATTTTCCGCACCGGCCGCAAAACAAACGCCACCGATCAAACAATTGCCGGCGTCCAAGTCGAAATCACACGTAAACGTATTATCGCCGGTGGATACACAGGAATCCGTTGTGCATGTTAAGTTATCGTTGCAAACCGCCGCACTCCCCGCAGTACAAACGCCGTCCGCACAGGCATCGTCCACCGTGCAGCCGCTGCTGTCCGCGTTACACGCCGTACCGTTGGATTTGTCGGTCCACGCGTCCGGCACGGCCGCGTCACAAATCTGACATTGATTATCGGGATTTTCGGCGCCATCCGCGAAACACACGTCGCCGATCAAACAATTGCCGGCGTCCAAGTCAAAATCACACGTAAACGTATTGTCACCGGTCGATACACAGGAGTCCGTCGTGCACGTTAAGTTATCATCACAAACCGCGGCACTTCCCGCCGTACACACGCCATCCGCACACGTATCGTCCACCGTGCATCCGCTATCGTCCGCGTTACACGCCGTGCCATTGGATTTGTCCGTCCAGTCGGCCGTGTTCGTCGCCGCATCACACATCTGGCACTGGTTATCTGGATTTTCCGCGCCGTCGGCAAAACAAACGCCACCGATCAAACAATTGCCCGCGTCCAAGTCGTTTACACACACGAACGTATTGTCACCGGTCGAATTACAGGAATCCGTCGTACACGCCAAATTGTCATTACAATTCGGCGCCGCGCCTGCGGTGCAATTGCCCAAGAAACAAGCGTCATTCGTGGTACAGCCATCGTTGTCCGCATTACACGCCGTGCCGTCATCCAGATCCGTCCACGATGTTTCAATGACCCCCGGATCACACAACTCACATTGATTGTTTGGATTTCCGGCACCGGCGGCAAAACATCCGCCGTCGATCAAACAATTACCCGCGTTCAGGTCGAAATCACACGTAAACGTGTTGTCACCGCTCGACACACAGGAATCCGTCGTGCACGCTAAGTTATCGTTACAAACCGCCGCACTTCCCGCCGTACACACGCCATCCGCACAAGCATCGTCCACCGTGCACCCGCTGTCATCCGCGTTACACGCCGTTCCGTTGCCTTTGTTTGTCCACGCATCCGGCACCGTCGCATCACACATCTGGCATTGGTTATCTGGATTTTCCGCGCCGGCCGCAAAACAAACACCGCCGATCAAACAATTGCCCGCGTTCAGATCGAAATCACACGTGAACGTATTGTTACCGGTCGATACACAGGAATCGGTTGTGCACGTTAAGTTATCGTTACAAACCGCCGCACTCCCTGCCGTACACACCCCAGCCGAACACGCATCGTTGATGGTACAACCGCTGCTGTCCGCGTTACACGCCGTCCCGTTGGCTTTGTTTGTCCAGGCATCCGGCACCGAGTCATCACAAATCTGGCACTGATTACCTGGATTCTCCGCGCCGTCGGCAAAACACGCTCCGCCGATCAAACACGCACCCGCTCCAAGAATGTTGTTACACGTAAACGACCCAGAACCAGTGGATGTACACGAATCTGTCGTACAGGTGAGCCCGTCGTCACAATCCTCCGTGGCACCCGTGGTACACGTTCCGTTCTGACACGAATCACCGACAGTGCAACCATTGGAGTCGTTGTTACAAGCCGTTCCATTGGACTTCGGACTCCAATCGGTTCCATTGACCGCCGGATTACATATTTCGCACTGATTCGCGGGATTTTCTGTTCCGCCCGCGATGCAAGCTCCGCCGATTTCGCACGAATCCGGTGTCAGAATATTGTTACACGTATGGGTATCGTTGGCGCCTGGCGAACAACTGTCGGTCGTACATGCCAATCCGTCGTCACAATTCGGCGGGGTCCCGTTCTGGCATCCCATCACCGCATGACACGTTTCAATCCCGTTACACGCATTGCCGTCGGTGCACACCAACGCGGGATTATCTTGGCACAGCAGCGTCGGTGGGACCCCCGGTCCACCCGGAGTACCCAAATCGCTTGCCGGAATCGCTGGGTCCGGGGGATTGGCCGGCACTTCTGGACGCCATGGCGCCGCAGACGCCGCCCAATTTGCTGCCAGGTTGTTGTTTCCGGCCACATTGACCACCGAAATCGACGCGCCGTTCGGTATCGTCCAACCCAACGCGGTATTGTATTCAACCCGATCCACCTCTACGCCTACCGGATTGGTCAATACGACCGCATCCACCGTGTTGGCCATGGTAAAGCCACTGTACACGTAGTCAACATAAACGCCGCCATTGGCAAGATAGTCCCCATTTCGAGCTAAGATAGCAAATCCACCCGCTTCAGCAAGAACCGGATTGGGAGCCGTAATTTGATGAAATTGTCCGGAATTATCTTTAATGACATAGTTTCGCAAGTCGATCGTCGTCGGACCGGCATTGAAGATTTCAATCCATTCCAAAAATCCGTCATCCGCCGCATCCGGACCGGCCGGGTTGATCATGAGTTCGCTAATGACAAGGCCCGGAGAACCAGGTAGCCCAGCACAAATCTCCACGCCGTCGCAGACATCGTCGTTGGAACATTTGACCGCGTTGACGCCGACTTCTTCGTCTCGAGCGCCGTCGCAATCATCGTCGTGCCCGTTACAAACCTCCGGTGCACCGGGGAAAATCGCCGGATCAAACGGCGAACAGTCGGTTAGATTGGGCTCTCCGTCCCCGTCGGTATCAAAGTCGCACAAATCTGCGCAACCATCTCCGTCGCCGTCGATCAGCGGCGAAAGTTGCGCCCCCAATGCCAGTTGGATGACCAATTGAACGTCGCTGACGTTCAACGCACCGTCACAGTTGATGTCGGCGTCAACCACTTCTGCCTTCAAACAAATCGGTAAAGGCGCCACTTTGCCGCCCAATACCCACAGGGTCATTAGGATCTCACACTGAACATCGTTGACGTTCGTTTTGGTGCTTCCGTCGATATCGCCAGGCGGAGTCAGGCATTTTGCATAAACGCCCTGCGCAGACAGAGAAACCACCAACATCATCAGTGCTGATAGGAGCCATCGGGTGAATGTTTTATCTAACTTCATTGCTTTTCCTCACCGTGGTTACCGTTGAGCATCGATAGGGCCACCATGTCACAAAGAACATCGTCCGCCGACCAAATGGCCGGACTGACGAACATTTCGGCGCCGCGGGCTATGAAATCTGCCGCGACCGCGAGGATCTCTCGCGATGCATCATTTGCCCGCGGCATTGGAGTGGATAGATGCACAACCTGCACCCATCGCTCTCCGGTTCATTTACACAGTTTGTGTTATCGACCTTGTGCGCGCGTGTGTCAAGGGCTTCCCATTGTGGGTCGCGGATCGAAATTTGGCGAAAGTTGGAGAAATTTGCGCTTTAGGCATCATTCAAGCGTGGTCGTACGTCCACGAGCCGGATTAAAATTTGTTGAATTTGCAAAAAAGCAACCCAACCCACCGCCGCCTCGTGATCGCCGAAACAAAAGAGAACACAAAATCTCCAGCGCAGCTCATCGGTTTTATCCCGGTTTGCGAAACGTTCGAAAAGACAACATTGTCTGTTGTCGCTTAACACTCGCTCGTTTTGCCCTTCTCTTTACCGCAACCACATGGAGTCGCCCGACAATAGGGGCATCCTGCACCATAACGCCGCGTGGCCACCGCAGCGAGGTCGACCCCTTTTAACGACGCCAACGATGCCAACCACGCCAACACGTCGGCAAATTCTTCCTCGAGATTGTCCTGCGGACCACGACGTAACGCCCGCACCAACTCGCCAAACTCCTCGGCGAACCACATAAATGTGCCCTCCACACCCCGAGCGGCATCTTTTTCATAAAAGATCGTTTCGATTTGTTGTTGAAACTGTCTCAGCCCGATGTCCTGGTATTCTCGTTCCGCCATCTTTTTCTCCGTGACGACTCAAAGGTGATTCGGCATCCCAATCCGGTCCAAAAACACCTCAATGTATTTTTATTGAACCAGCACCTTGACGCCGTCCTAAAAACTGACCATACACCATGCAGTGTAAATGACCACACCAGCCTAAGGAGACCCCATGTCCAACCCTACTCATCATCAAATCCTGATCATCGGCGGCGGAACCGGTGGGATTACCGTTGCTGCACAACTCACACGTTCCGGACGTAAGTTGGACGTTGCGATCCTCGACGCAGCAGAAAAACATTATTACCAACCTTATTGGACCTTGGTTGGCGCCGGCGTTGCCCCCAAAGAGGTCACGGAACGAAACGAAGCCGATCTGATCCCTCCCGGGGTCACCTGGCACAAGGTGATGGTCGCCGAAATCCATCCCGACCAGAACAAAGTCATTACCGGCGACAAAAAACACTTCACTTACGACTACTTGGTCGTCGCTCCCGGTATACGAGTCGACCTCGACGGTGTCGAAGGGCTACGGCAGGCAATCGGCAAATCAGGGGTGTGTACCAATTATCTATACGAGTATGTCGACAGCACCTGGGAAGCCATTCAAAACACCAAAGACGGCAACGCGATTTTTACGTTTCCCGCGACCCCTATCAAATGTGGTGGGGCACCTCAAAAAATCATGTGGCTGGCCGAAGATTATTTCCGTAAGCAGGGGCGCCGCAACAATATCAACGTGATGTTTACAACCGCGGGTGAACGGATTTTCGGGGTTCCCAAATACCGCGCGGCATTGGAAAAGCTCGTCGAAGCCCGCCACATCGATACCCGCTGGAAACACAACCTGGTTGCCGTTCGCCCAAAATCCAAAGAAGCGGTTTTTCGAATTGTCGGCACCGACCTAGAAAAAGTGATTCCATACTCCATGTTACATGTCACGCCGCCCATGTACGCCCCGGATTTTGTGCGAAACAGTCCGCTCGCGGACCCCGCCGGTTACGTAGATGTCGACAAAGGAAATCTGCGCCATGTACGTTATCCCAACGTGTTTTCGCTTGGCGATGCCAGCAGCCTGCCCACGGCCAAAACTGGAGCCGCCGTGCGGAAACAGGCGCCCGTTCTTGTCGCGTCGTTGTTTTCAACCATGGACGGCAAACCGCTGGCCGGCGGATACACGGGGTATACATCCTGCCCGTTGGTCACGGGTTATGGGCGTGTTATCTTAGCGGAGTTCGACTACGACAGTAACCCGATGGAGTCCTTCCCATTTGACCAAGGAAAAGAACGGCGGTCGATGTGGATACTCAAAAAGAGTATCCTTCCCACGTTGTATTGGAAAGGAATGTTAAAAGGACGTGCGTAAAGACGCAGCAAGGAGTTTATGAAAAGAGTTGAGGTAGAGCTTTCCAAAAAAGAAATCCGGCTTTCCGAGCTGGAAATGCGCAAATGGAATACTGGACGTAAACATTACGAAGAACAACAGTCGAAATTGCAGTTGGACCTGCTGAGACTTCAACACGCCGCCCGCAGAACGAACCGGAGAATCATGGTCGTTCTCGAAGGATGGGATGCCGCCGGAAAAGGAGGGGTGATCCGTCGGCTCACCGAGAAACTCGATCCTCGTGCACTCCGGGTCTGGCCCATTGGTGCTCCGGAAAAAACGTCACAAGCCCGCCATTATCTTTTACGATTCTGGGAAAAACTACCGGATCCAGGCACCATCGCGATTTTTGACCGGTCCTGGTATGGGCGGGTTTTGGTGGAGCGGGTCGAAGGATTCGCCCAAAAACCCGAATGGAAACGTGCTTATGACGAAATCAACGAGTTTGAGCACCTGCTGATTTCCGACGGCATCCAAATCATCAAAGTCTTTTTACACATCGACAAAGACGAACAACTGAAACGGTTTGCCGAGCGGTTAAATAACCCCTACAAACACTGGAAAATCGGCCCCGACGATCTCCGAAACCGCGAACGGTGGGACGAATACGTCGAAGCCATCGAAGACATGTTCGACAAAACCAATACCAAAGCGGCTCCTTGGGAAGTCATCGGTGCCAACGACAAACACCTGGCGCGCATCACTGTTCTTAAATTACTACGGGACGCAATGGACGAAAAACTGGACCCCTTGACGCGGTATCACAGCGAAGAATTTCGGAAAGAAGCATTTCACAAATTGGGCTTGGGGGACCCACCCCCGTTTGATCCATCAGCGACCAACGACGACTGATTCTGTCAACTGCCAAAACTACGGACCGCCGGCGCAGGTATTGATACAGCCGGTAAAGGATTGGGCCTGGCTGCCACAACCGGCACACACCCCCGACACATCGTCATAACGGCACGAAGCCACCGCGTTATCCAATGCACTAAAATGATATGCCTGTGCACATCCCGCAGGATCTCCGTTATAAGTCGAACACGACAGATTGCCATTGCCAAACAAATAAACCGTTCTGGCTGGGTCGCCTTCGCATTGCGGCACCGGATACCCACCGTTACACAGGTTAGCGCAATGCCCCGACGCCGCGTTCCATGATTGGCATACGTTGCAGTTGTTTGCTCCGCCGCCGGGTGTCACATAACAGCTCGTTGGGGTGCCTTCGACATCGACGCCATAAGCGTTGAGACACGCATCGGGCGACCCATTATAGGACGCGCAGAAATTATCAAAACCCACCGCAAAAGTGAATTCGGGGTTATCATCACATCCCGGCACACTGTTGTTCACGTCGCAGGTATTGATACACGACTGACCATTCTTGGTGCCGCATCCGAAACATGCGTTATACCAAACATCCCAGTGGCAACTCGCAACCGTGCCGCCCCCGGTCAGGTGATAAGCCTGCTCACAATCCTGTTGATTTCCGGCGTTTCCGCAGGCGCCGCTGTTCGGCCCCCCCACATAAATCATCCGTTCAGAATCCCCTTCGCAGGTAGGAATCGGATTGCAGGTGTTCACGCAGTTGCCACCGTTCTTGTTGTAATAACCACATCCCTGACAAGACCCCCCGTTGTAAAAACAGGATGCGGGCTCATTTAACGCCGAGTCCCAGTGATAGGCCGTCTCACAATTGGCGGGATCGTTGTCAAATACATGGCACGCATGAATTCCGCTGCCAAACAAATAGGTCGTCCGGGTGTCATCTGCCTCACATACGGGTATCTCAAAACCACCGACACAACTATTGCCACAATATCCGTTGGCCTGCGCCGCCGTGCTGCACACCTTACAACTGTCTTCGCCGTCGTTGGGATTGTAATAACAACTTGCCGCCTGACCAGTAAACGGGTCGATGCCGTATCCCGCGTTACATTCCCAAATATTACCGCTAAGTGAGCTGCAACTGCCGTTAAATCCAGGCGTAAACGTCAATTCGGGATTGTTGTCGCACGAAGGAATCTCGTTGCCTACGATACACATATTGATGCAGTTGATGCCATCGTTGGAGGCGCAGCCATAACACTGCAAATCCGCTTCGTCCCAAAAACAACTCGCAGTGCTGCCGTTTCCGGACAAATGGTATGCCGCGTCACATTCGGTTTTGGAACCGATGTCTCGACAGGCATTCTGACTGGGGCCACCCACAAATTCCGTCCGGTTTGGGTCACCTTCACACACAACGGGATTACAAGTGTTGATACAGTTGCCGTTCTGCCAATTGTTCTGACCACAGCCCACACACGAAGTACCATCAAAATAACAACTGGCGGGTTCACCTTGGTTGGAATCCCAATGGTAGGCTATTTCACAGTTGGCCTGGTCCCCATCAAACACATGGCAGGCATGATTGCCGGTTCCAAACAGATAAATCGTGCGGCTGCCGTCGTCTTCACACACCGGGGGGTCAAAACCACCCACACAGGAGTTCGCACAATGTCCGTTGGCCTGGGCATTGCTGTCGCACACCCGGCACTGTTCGTCGCCGGCGTCGAAGTCATAATAACAGCTTGTGGCCTGACCCGTAGACGGATCCAAACCATATCCCGTGTTGCAGTCAAAAACGTTGCCGCTCAGCGAGCTGCATGTTCCGTTGTTTCCGGGGGCAAACGTCAATCCGGGATTGTTGGCACATTGCGGGACCTCGTTACCCACAATACAGGTGTTGACACAATTTGTGCCGTCATTGGACGCACAACCATAACATTGCCCACTCCAGTCATCCCAATAACAACTGGCGGCCGTGCCCTCGGAGGACAAATGGTAAGCCTGGTCACATTCGGCTTTGGAACCGACGTTTCGACAGGCATTTTGGTTGGGTCCGCCCACAAAGTTGGTCCGTGACGAGTCGCCCTCACACACAACGGGGTTACACGTATTGACACAGTTGCCGTTCTGCCAATTGTTCTGACCACAGCCCACACATGACCCACCGTCATAATAACAACTGGCGGGTTCACCCTGGTTGGAATCCCAGTGGTAGGCCATTTCGCAGTTGGTTTGGTCTCCATCGAACAGGTGGCAGGCATGATTGCCGTTTCCAAACAGATAAATCGTACGGCTGCTGTCGTCTTCACATACCGGGGGTTCAAAACCACCCATACACGAGTTCGCGCACTGTCCGTTGGCCTGAGTATTGCTGTCGCACACCCGGCATGGGCTCTCGCCGTCGTCGAAATCATAGTAGCAACTGGCTGCTTGACCGGTGATGGGATCGATACCATATCCCGTGGTGCATTCGGACATGCTGCCGCTTAAGGAATGGCACGTTCCGTCAAATCCCGGTGCAAACGTCAATTCGGGATTTTCAGTACAAGAAGGAACCACGTAATCCGCGTTACAGGTATTAATGCAATTGGTGCCGTTGTTTGACGCGCAGCCATAACAGTGATTGTTCCATTCGTCCCAAAAACAACTGGCAGTCGTCCCGTTACCCGACAGATGATATGATTGATTACACTCCTCTTCGGAGCCCGCCGACCCACACGCACCTTCATTTGGGCCACCCACAAAATTGTTCCGCGCGGGATCCCCTTCGCACACAACGGGGTTGCAGGTATTGATACAGTTGCCGTTTTGCCAATTGTTTTCGCCGCATCCCAAACAGGACCCACCGTCATAATAACAACTGGCAGGATCGCCGGAACTGGAATCCCAGTGATAGGCCATCTCACAATTGGCCGGGTCGCCATCAAACACATGGCAGGCATAATTGCCGCCCCCAAACACATACAGGGTGCGGCTTGGGTCTTCGGCACACACCGGCGCCACAAATCCGCCCACACAACTGTTGGTACATTGGCCTGCGGATTCTGCCGCCAGGCTGCACACGGCACAGGCGCTCTGGGAGCCGGACCCGTAATAACAGCTCGTTAACTGACCGGTTTCATTGCTTAAAACAAAAGCGTTCATACACCCGGCGGGGTCATTGTCAAATGCAGCGCAAGCATCGTTGTTACCCTGAACAAACACCAAATCGGGGTTGTTTTCACACACCGGAATCCCCCCGGCACAGGTGTTGAAACAATTGGCATTGTTCTGCCCCCCACAGCCCAAACAACCGCCGCCTTGCCCGTCCCAAAAACACGACGCAATGTCCCCATCTCCGGTCATATGAAAGGCGATGTTGCAGTCGGATTCATCCGCGATATTGCCGCAGGCGCCGGCATTGGGGCCGCCCACAAACAGGGTTCTCGTAGGATCGGCGTCACACGTTGGGGTCGGTATACAATCATTCAGTGCGGTCGATGTTCCTCCACCGCCGCCGGTTCCGTTACAGCCGCCAAAAACCGACGTGCAGGCGGCTGGATTGCCGTTGCCGTCCAAATGATACGCGGTTTCGCAAGCGGCAGCATCGCCGCTGAATAGTTGGCAAGCGCCGATGCCGTTACCCCATAAAAAGACCGTGCGGTCTGGATTGAGGCAGGACGGAATGTCCAACGGACCCGCACAACTGTTGCCACACTGGCCGTTATCCTGGGCCAAGTCGTCGCATACAAAACAATTCCCTTGGTTGTGGTCGTAATAACACGTCGTCGTTGCGCCGATTACTTTACTATCCGGGTCATCTTGATACGCGGCGAGGCAATCAGTGGGTGAGGATGCAAATACAGAACACCCGCCATCATCGGGCGAAGAATAAAGAGTTCTTGTGGGGTCATCGCAGGCCGGCCCGACCGGTTTACAGGCATCGGCACAAAAATCTTTGTCGGCATCGATACTCGACGGCCATTTGTATTGAGGTCCCAACACCACCACGATACAAAGCTGCACATCCACGATGGTAAGGTTCTGGTTACAATCCAAATCAACGTCAATTTCATTCACAAACAGGCAATCCGGCAGCGGTAATCCCGCCACTTTTGCTTTGATCACCATAATTTGGCACTGAAGGTCACCGACATGGGTCACCCCGTCTCCGTTGAAGTCCGCCGGAGGCGACAAACAAGTCGCCGTCTGTGGCGCCGCCTGGGTAACCGACCCCACCCCGAGCACAACCAAACCACAAACCAGGCCCAATAAGACGGAAAAAAACGGTACCGCCGACCATTGGGTGTTTTGGATTTTTATGTTGCGAGCTGCGGCATAATTGAGAAGCGGATTGATGATTTGTCGAACCATATCGGCCCCGTGACGTGAAAAAGGTTCGGCGCGTCGGCCCAATTGGACCATTTCTGAGCACAAACCCAATGACGATTTGATACTGACGGCGGCAGGGAAAAGTGTCAAGAAGACACTCAACAGGTGCCATATTCCCCTCATTTTTTCCAACCTGGTTATGCCGCAAATTGTCAATACCGGATACCGAAACCGACATTCGGAGCGGGTTTGGGGGATTACCATCGCCAGGTTCCATTTTGGCTTCCGACACCCGGTCCCTACTGGGCAAAGCAGCGGCTTTTTTTCCTGAGTTGTGTGTATCGCCGTCTCCCGTACCCACCATTTCCTCAGCCCGTCGTTTCAATTCCAACACCGGTCATCCTGTTCCGGTTTGCGCAAAAACCAATACCGTCCCCGGTAGGGGATTTTTCTCGGATCGGATAAGCCCTACCGGAATCCAAAACCCGATTTTCTCGAACGTCGTTTTCTCTACCAGAACCGGAACTGCCGTTTTTTGTCAGGCCGACCCATTTTCCGGCAATGACACCCGGCGGGTGTTTTGTGGCCGCGCAGTGTTTTGGGGTTGCTGGTCAACCTATCGATGAATTATCATTATGTTGTCGGTGAAACACCTACAACGACCCACAAAGAAGGAGGCTCAGATGGGCGAAATTATCGGAAAACGGGCAGCAGTTGACGATATCTACACGGATATCAACAAAACTTATGCCAAAGCCAAAGAATGGGGTGGTATTTGGCAGCAGCGAGCGGAAGAAAAGTTGGCCGCTGTCCTTGGTTTGGCGGGAGATGTCAAAGACCAACTCGACAAGTTGGAGCCGCAATATTCTTCCGCCCTGGCAAAACTGACTAACGAAAATAACAAGGCAGACAAAACGGTGTTGTTTGTCCAAGACCTGATTTATAACGAGACCAATCGCCAAGCCGTCGATCCCTACCTGTCGATTCTATTCCCCGACGGTGCAAGTATTTATACGGACGTCGATGTTATGGACCAGCCCGATTCCATGGAAGTGTTGGCATTTCTTATCGAAAATAATCTGCATCCCCTTTTGCCCACCGACAAAGCCAAAGAATATGCGGCAACCATTCGGACCGCGAAAGACCAATTGCAGGCGGCGGTTGACGCGGCCCGGCCGATTATTTCCAAACACCGAGTGCTGACCAAAAGTTATCAGGCCTTGGCGCGACGAGGACAAATGCAGCTTTCTGCCCTCAAACGGATGTGGAAAGCCGATGGCCACTCCGAAGCCACCATTCACGAAGTGATTCCCGACCGCCCGACGACCTGATTCCGCCCGTCGCCATTGACACAATCTGAACGCGGACCTATACGACGCCTTCGTAATATGACCGGAGGAATTCGTGATGATACAAGGCCGTGGAAATTGGGTAGGTGGGTTGTGGATCAAGGGTGGGGGAGCTTCGTTGAAGTCCACAAACCCGGCAACGGACCACTTGGCGGTATTCGAAACACAACAGACAACCGCAGCACAAATCGACGACGCGGTACGGGTCGCGGAAGAGGCGTTTTTGGGTTGGTCGGACCGAAGTCTGGCAGACCGCATTGCCGTATTCGAACCATTGGAACACATTGTCAAAGCCCGGTCACAGGATTTGGCCACCGCCATCAGCCAAGAAATGGGCAAACCATACCGTGAGTCGTTGGCAGAAGCTTTAAGTTTACCCGGCAAAGTCCGTATGAGCATTGCCGCCGTGGAACGGTTGCCGGACTTAGCCCTTCCGGGAGCCCCTGGGGTGTCTCGGTGGGAACCGCATGGCGTTACCGCAGTCATCGGCCCATTTAACTACCCGATCCATCTTGTGCACACCCATGTGATTCCTGCGTTGTTGGCAGGTTCCTCGGTGATCGTCAAACCCAGTGAAATCACGCCGTTATCCGGGCAGATTTACGCAGAAATCATGTCCGAATTACAACTGCCGCCCGGTGTGTTCAATCTGGTCCAAGGTGACGGAACCGTAGGTGCCGCCCTTTCCACCCATCGCAGTGTTGATGCAGTCGCATTTACCGGTTCTTGGAACGTGGGTCGCCGTATTCTGGAGGCCAACTTGGACCAGCCGGATAAGTTGTTGGCATTGGAAATGGGAGGAAAAAACACAGCTTTGGTCACAGACGATGCAGATTTACGTCAGGCGCTTCACGAAATCATCGTTGGGGTTTGTTTGACCAGCGGACAGCGTTGTACGGCAACGTCCCGCCTATTGGTGCACATCGACGTGGCCAATAGGCTGCTCGACGCGTTGACGATCGCTCTGCAACGGATTCAACCCGGGGATCCCTTTGACGACCGGTCGTTTATGGGTCCGCTGGGCACGCATACCGCCCAACAACGGCTCATTCAGCAGCTTACTCAGGCGACAGCCGACGGCGCCGAAATACTGGTGCCGGTCAAGACGTTGCCCGGAGGTGCCTACGTGACACCTTCGATGTTCTTGGTAACGAGCGGAACCGCCGATCAAACCGCTCATCAGGAGTTATTTGCGCCTCATTTGACCGTCGAGACCTTTAATGACGACCAAGCTGCGGTCGACAGGTTACGCCAAAGCCCGTACGGATTGTCATTCAGTGTGTTTTCGAAAAACGAAAACCGGTTTAAGTGGTTCCAAAAACGAGTTCGGTCGGGTATTTACAACTTCAACCGGTCTACCAACAACGCAAGCGGCCTGCTTCCGTTCGGCGGGGTCGGCAAAAGCGGCAACCACCGACCCGCCGGAAGCGCCTCAGCCCTATACAGCGCTTGGCCCGTCGCCATATTACAACGCCAACCAGGAGCCTTGGACCCCGATCCACGGGTGATGGAACATGTTGGTGATGTGCTGGACACTCTACAATAGTTGGGATATGCCAACGCCACACCGTGTCACCCCCCATATAGGGGGGAGCCCGTTTCCTGGAGTTGGTCATGTTATATTCAAATCATCTGCACGCCATCGAAGAACTGGAACGCCGTCATCGGCTGGAAGAACTGCTGGAACGGTACCGGCTGGAAGCCCAATTTGAAGACGGGCGATTCTGCCTGGTGCCGTGGACCCATTTGCGCCCGTTACGTTACCGGGATCGATTGTTGACTCATTCCACGCTGCGCGATGCGCTGGAAGAAGCCAACATTTCCGCCGAGTTTTTGGAGCGGGATGGACAATTGTGGGTCGCGTTTGAATACGATTCGCCGTCGCGGCGGGTATTTGACATGCTCGAAGAAGGACTGATCGATTGGCTGGAGCGGCTTCGGGAAGAAAATCCGGATGTTTTTTTGCGGGCGATGTTGCCGAAGGTGCGTATTCCGCAATCCGGAGACCTAGTGCAGTCCCGTCAATGGTTGGAGCGGTTGTATGCAGGCAATTTTGTGCCGCGGGACAAAAAACCGATGGTCATTGACCACGCGCGGTCTCACGAAGCGTATCTTGTGTCCATCGACGAACAACCGTTATCGATTCTGGACTCGATGAGTCAAATTGCCACCTTGCCGGCCGGATTTAATTCATCGGCATTGCAGGGTGCGTTGGACGAAGGGCGGTTTGACGATGTGTTGGTGACCGCGGCCATGACCACGGAGGCGGCGCAAAACATTGCCGATTCGTTTACTCAGGAATTAAGGCGGCATCTGCCTGATGCCTTACACCATATTTCGTTCGCCAATAGCGGCGCCGAAGCCAACGAAAAGGCCCTTTGTTTGGCGCGGCTTTATGGCCCGGGCGGAAAACGGGTGGTTTGTTTTGAAGGGTCATTTCATGGCCGCACGCTGGTGGCTTTGTATTCGACCTGGAACAAAAAGAAACGAGAAAAATACCAAATCGCTGGATACGAATCGTGTTTTGTGCCGTTTCCCGACAACAAAAATCCGGACTTGGAGCCGCCGGTTGACCGTACGTGGCTGCAATTGTGGAATCGACAAGGAACGGCGGCCAAACAGGATTTGCTTTCAAGTCAATCCGACGAGCTGATGCGGCGAGAAATCGAAAGTTTGTTGGCCGTAGAAGTGGAGTTGACCAAAGGCGACGTGGTGGCGGTCGTTGTGGAACCGATGCAGAGTGAAGGCGGGGACAACTACGCAACCGCGCGGTTTTTTAACGCGTTGCGGCGAATCACCCGTGCCTACAATACCCCGTTGATTTTCGACGAGGTACAAACCGGTTTCGGATTGGGTGGGTGGTTTTTCTGGCATCAGCGGTTTAACTTAAAACAACCCGATGGACGTCCGGATTATCCCGACCTGGTAGTGGGTGCCAAAAAAGCGCAGGTGGGCATTATTGCGTCCCGATGGGAAGACCCGATTCCGGGATACGCTCACCCGGCGAGCATGTTGCGGGGGTCGGTCCACGCCGTTTTGGCGGACATCGATGATCCGGAAAGTGTCGAATGGCTGGTTCGTGCCGAGCTGGCACGATTGGAACGGGATTTGCCGCCCGGGTTGGTACGGAATTGCCGAGCCACCGGGTTTGCCTTTGCGATTGATTTGCCGACTGCGGCGATTACCGACAAAGTGGTGGACCAGCGGTTTTATCGCGGCGTAATGGTTTACAAAGCCGGGGAAGAAACCCTGCGGTACCGGCTGAACCGAACGTTTGGAAAAGAAGAGGTGATCCGGGTTTTTGGCGCCGTTCGAGACAGCCTGCGGCTTATTGTGGATCTCGCAGGCGGTGAAGGGAACGGTGGACCCGAGTTATGGGCAAGAATGAACACGGTCACCGTTCCCAAATGGTTACCGCCCCCTCCAGAGCCACAAGACGATGATTCCATACGTTCGCAGGTGCGGTGGGAGTTCGCCAAACTCCACCAGGATGCGGCCTATATGGATGCGTTATGTCGCACGATGGCCGATGACCCGGATTTGTATCTCGAAGACCAGATCTTACGCAGTGCAAGCACAGTGGACCTCCAAGCACACACTCGGGGGGCAGAATTGTTGGGGCTGAATCCCGATTATACGTCGTCGCGAAACGAGGTCCACCTGCGCTTAAGTGAGTGGTCGAACCGGTCGGATCGGTTTCGCCAAGAGGTAGGGGTATCGTTGGCTCGATTTGCGGCGTCGTACCTGGGACCACGGATTCGGCGGATCCGCGACACCGATTGGGAACAACTGCGAGCCGACATCATGGCGATCGAACGAATGGTGTATGAGCGGGAACGTCAAGACGACGAGAATTTTCTGCGAAACATTTCGGCAATGCCCGACGGCATCGTATTGGTGGCCGAGGTAGTAGCCGATGGGCGGAACCAGGTGGTGGGCTTTGCGTTTGCCGCTCCCTTGGAATCGATTCGGCACGTCGATGGACCCCGTGACGATGTGTTTTTGGACAAACACAATGTGTTGTATTCCGTGGATGTAGCCGTTCACCCGGACTACCAGCGTCGTAACTTAGGAAGCCGCTTGAAGTCGGCACAGTTAAGATACGCCTTATCGGAGCGCACCGCCGACGGACAGGTAAGATACGCATTTGTCGCCGGACGAAACCGGATTGGGCATACCACGGAAATGCGCGGGATCAACGCTGCATATGGAGCCTACAAAGCAGGGATTTATGACAACCAATACGGAATTCCCGGAGCGCGGGCGCTATATTATCGGATCGCGTTGCGGCGTAATCATCGGATGAAACCGGACTTGCCGGAAGCCCACAACGGTCCGCTTCAATTCGCCGACGGTATCACCATGCCACTGGGACCGTCTCATTCGACCATGTTGAGGGTTCGAGACACCGGCTTTTTTGACGGAGCAGCGTTAAACAAACTGACGTTGTCCAACTTTGTCACGCGGGACCACGTGCGGTATCTCGAAACCCTGCGTGCTGTCGCTCCGAAAAACACACCTCATCTTTATCTTACCAGTTGCCGCGACGAAATGGTGGACAAGTCAGTCCGGGTGCTCAAAGCAAAACGGCCGGAGGGCAAAATCTGCATCGGATTCCGCGGTGGATACTGGGGCAGCAACACCGCGGCGGCCCGGTCGCTGACGGATTGGGACGGGCATCCTTTGGCCGACAAATTGGGGTGGTTTGACTGGCCGCTTCTGCCACATCCGGGATCACCGATTCCTGGGGATGCAGCAACATCGTTGACCGCCGATGAAATCGATACATTGGGACTGCTTTCGGCGCAGATAAACGATGTGGGAGAATCCCGAGTACTTGGAATCTTTGTCGAAGCCGTTCAAGAACGTACCGGCTACACGTTCAGTCAGCCGTTTTGGAAAACGTTTGGCGAAATCGCAGAAAAACATCGGATCCCGATCGTGATCAATGAAACGGCGACCGGGCGATTCCGCAGCGGCAACGGAATGTGGAAAGCCGATTTTCTGCCCGTGGTGCCGGACATGGTGCTGTGGTTCGGTGGCGGTCAATTGGGGCACATTTTTGTATCGGAAACGCTGTATGTGGACACCCCCCTGGAGCTGATCAGCACATGGGATGGGGATGAACTGAGTGCCCTAAGGTGCCTTTGGGAACTTCGGGTGGCCCGTCATGAGCCAGTCCGGGAACGTGGGGAGGTCTTGTGGCACGCTTTGCGGGGGGTGTGGCGTAGGTTAAAGATCACCGGAGGTCTCTACGGAGAAGGTTTATATGTTGCTGTAGATGTGCGAGGTGTCTCCGGTGTGGAGCTTCAATCCGCACTGGCTCGGCATCAGATATTTGTGGGCTTGGGACGCAACAATCGAGTGCTTGTGGTTCCTCCGTTATCTGTGTCGGAGGAACAAATCGCTCGGTTTGTTTCGGTGCTGGAGTGGGTGCTGCGCGACCTGCTTGAGGGTATTTCCACGACCCCGGACGAGGGATAAACATGCAGACCCTGGCTTTGGCGGGAGGATCACCCGCGGAAATCGGTTTGTCCCATGGTGAAGCATTTCGTAACGAAATCCAAAAACTCGCCGACATTCGGTGGGAGTTGTTGTGTCGTAGATCGCCGATTCGCTCCAAAGACGTGTTGGTGGGTCTTGCCAAACAACACGTAGATAAGCTGGCACGGACCTATCCCCAATTGGGCGCTGAATTTCTGGGGATCGCCACCGGAGCCCACGTGGAAAGCTGGCGCCTGGCAGTGCTGAACCACTACACGGACCTTCGGGATATTGGACCTGGGTTACCCGACGACGAAGGATGCAGCATCCTTTATACACGAACGCCGGCGGGACCGGTTTTGGCCCAGACTTGGGACATGCACGCATCTGCCGAACCGTATGTTTGTGTACTACAACTGTGGCCAGACACGGGCCCGGAAGTCGTAACCTTTACGGTTATGGGATGTATGGGAATGATCGGCATGAACGCCGAAGGTGTGGCGGTGGGAATCAACAACCTGACGCCTACGGACGCTCGAATTGGAGTGCTGTGGCCGGCTTTGGTGCGTCGTATGTTACAATGTCGCACTGCAAACGAAGCGCTGGGTGTGCTCAAAGCGGCACCTTTGGGTTCGGGACACAACTATTTTATTGCGGACGTCGACACAGCCTACAACGTTGAAACCACGGCCATACACAAGGTCGTAACCGCAACAAACCCGTCCGGGCCGTTTTGGCATACCAACCATTATCTGGATTCGAGCCTAATACCACTACAAGCGCCCCTGTACCCGTCGTCGACAACCCACGTTCGTTACCAAAGACTTGCAGAGTTGTGTGCAGGGCCGACCGCGGTGCCGTTGAACTCGGTGGAACAGATCATGGACGTGTTGGGGGATCATGTTGGGTACCCTCAGTCCATCTGTTCGCATGTGCGGGACGAAGAGGACCCAAGCGCGTCAAAAACATGCGGCGCGGCGATTTGTGATATCTCTCAGCGGGTTTTTTATGCCGCGCCGGGGTGTGTTCATGACATGCCTTACATGCCATTTTCAGTAGGTTAAGGGTGAAGTATGACTTCGGGAATGTCGGAGCGACAACGCCAACACGTGTTTTTTACCTGGGCGGCCCAGGCGGAGGCACGGGGACTGTGTGTGGTCCGTGCACAAGGGGCGGAGTTTTTTTTGGAAAACGGCAAACGGTACATTGATTTTGAATCGTTGGTATTTAATGCCAACCTGGGCCACGGCGACCCACGGATGGTCTCGGCGATTCAGAAGCAAGCAATGGAGTTGGCCACAGCCGCGCCGGGGTTTGTATACGAAGCCAAAGCGGCACTCGGGGAACGGTTGGCACAAATTACGCCGGATGGACTCAACAAGTTTTTTTTGACGTTGGGTGGCGCAGAAGCAAACGAAAACGCGATCAAAATCGCACGGTTGGCAACGGGACGGCATAAAATCATTTCGCGATACCGCAGTTATCATGGCGCGACTTACGGAGCGTTGTCGGTGACCGGCGATGTGCGTCGCTTGCCGCTGGAGCCGGGGTTGCCGGGGGTGGTGAGGGTCGAAGACCCTTATTGTTACCGCTGCCCGTGGTCACAACAAGTGGACAGTTGTGGCCGGGAATGTGTGGACCACATTGAACGGGTTATCGATTTTGAAGGACCGCGGCATATTGCGGCGGTCCTGGTGGAAACCATTACCGGGGCAGCCGGAGCATATTTGCCGCCTCCGGATTATCTCAAACGGTTGCGGACCTTATGTGATGAGCACGGAATCCTGTTGATAGTCGACGAGGTGTTGTGTGGCTTTGGGCGAACCGGCAAATGGTTTGCGGTGGAACATTACGGGGTCACGCCGGATATCATGACGATGGCCAAAGGGATAACCGGAGGGTACGCACCTTTGGGCGCCGTGGCGGTGTCGGACAAAATCGCTGAGTATTTTGAAAAGAACACGTTGTGGGCCGGGCTTACGTGTTATGGACACCCGTTGAGTTGTGCGGCGGCCAATGCGGCGATCGATATTTATCGGCAGGATCGGCTGGTTGAGCGCGCGGCTCAACTGGAAGGTGTTTTGGCTGAACGGTTGTTGGCGATGCAGCAAAAACATGCGGTAGTAGACGGGGTTCGATGTAAAGGATTGTTTTCGGCATTTGAGTTTGTGCACGACAAAAAAAGCCGTAAACCACTGGTATCTTACCATGCGAAAGAGGGGGAAATGGGAAAGATAACCGAACTGAAAAAACGCCTGGATGACTTCGGGATCTACATGCCGATCCGCGGGAGTCTGGCGATGATCACCCCGCCGTTGATGATCGATGAAGCGCTGTTGCACGAAGGATTGGACAAAGTCGACCAGGCACTGACACAAGTGTTTGGGTAGGAGCGAGCATGAAGGTATTTGCATCGGCACAGGACGCGTTGTTCGACGTGACGGACGGTGTTTCGATTATGTCCGGAGGTTTTGGACTATGTGGAAATGCCGAAAACTGTATCGCGGAACTCGTGCGTAAGCGCGTCCGTAACTTAACGGTGATCAGCAACAACTGCGGAAACAATGGATTGGGTTTGGCGGCTTTGTTGAAAGATGGCCAGGTTCGTAAAGTGATCGGTTCGTTTATCGGCGGCAATCCGGACCTGCAGGAACAGATGTTGGCCGGAAAAATCGAGGTAGAACTGAATCCACAAGGAACGTTGGCCGAACGAATCCGGGCCGGCGGGGCCGGGTTAGGCGGATTTTTTACGCCAACGGGGGTAGGCACGGTGGTTGCACAGGGCAAAGAAACACGGGTGATCGACGGAAAAACATACCTGTTTGAAACACCGTTGCGAGCTGATTACGCGATCTTACGCGCTCATATTGGCGATGAATATGGAAATTTAAGGTTTTACAAAACCGCGCGTAACTTTTCGCCGCTCATGGCAACTGCCGCCAAAATCACGGTGGTGGAAGTGGAAAAGCTGGTGCCGATTGGCGCGTTGGATCCCGATGATGTCCATCTGCCGGGAATTTACGTCAATCGGATTTTTCAGGGCCAACATTACCAAAATTGGATCGAAAACCGAACGGTTCGAAACCGAAACGAATAGAGTGAACGCTATGCACCCGGAAAACGAACAGGCGCCGGAACCATCATTGCCGACCGTTGAGGTTGCCCCCGATGAACAACCTGCCGTGTTGGAGCCTCAAGAGGTCTCGGCAAACGAAACAGAGGTTGGAGAAGATCACTGGCGAGCCCCCGAAGACGAAGAACGGCCGCGCCATGACCACCTGGAGCACGGGCACGCAGCCGGTCTGCCTCCATCACCCCGGTTTCAATTACCGGCGGACGACCCATTTTGGCAGTTTGGCACACCTATTGAATCATGGGGTTCTACCAAGAAAACAAAACCCAAACCGCGTACGGCACCACAAGTAACCGGACCACGTCCGTTTATCGAATGCCGGCGGTGCGGGGTGAAACTCGAACAACGGGGGGGCCGGGCAGGACAGCACCAGGGACGCACGGCATGCCCAATGTGTGGACGCTGGATGGTACCGGGGAGAGGCTAATAATATCAGAGGGTCATTAGAGGATGTTTAGATAAGAAATTACGTTACTCGAAACATTGGCCTACTACGTCGGTCCTGCCTCGGTCGGCCCGACCGACTCGTTACGGCCACTGTTTCGCTCACCGGCAATTTTTTCCCAAACACCCTCTAACACTAACAAGAGCCACATTTTGCGCAGGCGTCGGCGCAACAATCGCCGTACAGCACGCAGGAAGAATCGCACCAGCAGCCGCCGGTTGCCTGGCCTCCGCATTTGCCCGTACAACTGTTCGCGCCACCGCCGCCACCCCCGCCACAAACGCTGCCATAATCCCCACAGCAGTCGCCAAAACCCGAACACTGGGAGTCGCAGTAACATCCGCCCGCCGTTGGAGCCGAGCTGCCGCATTTGCCCGAACAACTGTAGGCGCCGCCGCCACCGCCCCCACCACAGGCAGTACCATAATCACCACAACAGTCACCCCACGTGGAGCATTCGGAGTCGCAATAACAACCCGATGGGGCCTGGCCACCACAGTTGCCTACACAACTGGACGAACCGCCGCCGCCACCGCCGCCGCCACAGGCAGTACCGTAATCACCACAACAGTCGCCCCAGGTGGAGCATTCGGAGTCACAAAAACAACCCGATGGAGCCTGGCCACCACAGTTGCCTACACAACTGGATGAACCGCCGCCACCGCCGCCACCACCACCACAGGCGGTGCCGTAATCACCACAACAGTCACCCCAGGTGGAGCATTCGGAGTCACAAAAACAGCCCGATGGAGCCTGGCCACCGCAGTTGCCTACACAACTGGACGAACCGCCGCCACCGCCACCACCACCACCACAGGCGGTGCCGTAATCACCACAGCAATCGCCCCATGTGGAGCATTCGGAGTCACAAAAACAGCCCGACGGAGCTTGCCCATCACAGTAACCAACGCAGCTATCTCCGCCACCACCACCGCCGGTGCAGGTGCCGGCAGCAGAACAGGTCTGGCCAACGGCGCAATTGCCGCAACTGCCGCCACATCCATTGGGACCACACTGTTTACCGGCGCAGTTGGGGGTACACCCACCACCTGTGCATTGGCCGGCAGCGGAACAGGTCTGACCGGCACCACAACTGCCGCAGGAGTTTCCGCAGCCGTCCGGGCCACACTGTTTGCCGGCACAGTTGGGAGTACATCCGCCCCCGGTGCATTGACCGGCGGGTGAACAGGACTGCCCGGCTTGGCATCCGCCACAACTGCCGCCGCAACCGTCGGTGCCGCATTGTTTACCCACGCAGTTGGGGGAACAACCGCCACTGCATTTACCCTGCGCCGAACAGGACTGCCCAGCGGGGCAAGTGCCGCAAACACCACCGCAGCCATCCGACCCGCAAACTTTGCCGGCGCATTGTGGGGTACAGCCGGCGGCGATACATTGACCGGTAGCATTACACGTTGAGTTGGGGTTGCAAGTACCACACGACCCGCCACAACCGTCGGAACCACATTGTTTACCCGTGCAGTCGGCAAGGCACCCCTTGGTGATACATTGACCGGTGGGATTACATGTTTGATTGGGATTGCAGGTACCGCACGAGCCGCCGCAGCCATCGTTTCCGCACTGTTTGCCGCTGCAATCGGGTGTGCAGACCTCCGGGGACTTACATGTGCCTTCTTGACACGTCTGGCCAGGTAAACAAGCACCGCATTGACCGCCACAGCCGTCAGGACCACATTGTTTACCTTGGCAACTGGGTTGACAGGAATTCTCGCAAAGTTGTTCGGTGCCGCACATCGACCCAGGAGGGCAAGAACCACACGTACCGCCGCACCCATCCGGGCCACATTCTTTGTCCTGGCAATCCGGTTCGCAGTTTGTGCCGCAGGTGCCGTCTTCGCTACAGATTTCCCCCAACGCACAGGTACCGCAGGTACCGCTGCAACCATCCGGACCACAGTCTTTGCCGTCACAATCGGGAACACAATCGTTCAGTGAACATTCGCCTTTGGAACTGCACGTATAACCGTCGGCGCATTCACCACACGAACCACCACAACCATCATCCCCGCAGGTTTTGTTGGCGCAATTGGGAATACATACCGAACCGGGGTCATACGGGGACTCACCTGTTGTGCCCGGATCAGAATTAAACGGGTCATTCGGCGAAAAAGGATCTAAAACTCCGTTTGCGCCTGTGTTGCCGTTACCTCGGTTTTCATCGTTCTCGCAGGCACTAGTGGCCAAAACAGCCAACGATAGGGCAAAAATGAACCACACGCGGCGCCCACTTCGAAATGTGGGGCGCGGCGATTGCACAAAAAGATCAGTAACAACAACGTGATGGCGCATGTTCACTCCTGCAGCGGTAACGGTGCGGTGCGGGGTTGGTACACCCTGGCTGTTAGAGAATACGCTTTGCGCCCGGCTGTTTCAACGTCGAAATGATCGGAATGAATCGAGGCTCATTATACACGGCGGAGTATCGGGCCGGTGGCCGAAGAATCGCGGATCAACAGCCGCAGGATGATTTACATTGGTTGGCGGCAGCGCCGGCGCACAGGTCATCCCACGACGTGGAACAACAAAACGAATCCTGCGCACAAACACAATTCTGACAGGTCGAACTCGTGGTGCAGCCCGGCGACGACTGGGCAGTGCAGCAACCTTTAACGGTTGTTCCGGTTCCACCCGTTGTTGTGCATTTACAACTGGCATTACAATCTTGGGCCGCTTGTTGCGCGCAGATGTCGTCCCATTGCGTGTCGCAGCAAAACGAATCCAACGAACATACGCAGCTCTGACAGGCGCTTACGTTACAACCCGCACCGTCACTGGCCGCACAACACGTGCCACCCGTCGTGCCGCCGCCAGGAGTGCCGCCGCCCGAGCATCCACAACTGGCGTTACAATCCTGAGCCGCTTGTTGGGCACAGATGTCGTCCCATTGGGTGTCGCAGCAGAACGAATCCAATGAACATACACAGTTCTGACAGGCGCTTATGTTACAACCCGCACCGTCACTGGCCGCACAACAGGCACCGCCGCCACCGCCAGGAGTGCCGCCGCCCGAGCATCCACAACTGGCGTTACAATCCTGAGCGGCTTGTTGCGCGCAGATGTCGTCCCATTGGGTGTCGCAACA
>JABWCM010000356.1 GCA_013360285.1 Myxococcales bacterium | reverse complement strand
CACACGTTAAAGTCATTGCAGACCGGTGCCGGACCGCCGATACACTTACCGGAGACACACACATCGCCGGCAGTGCAGGGGTTGCCGTCCGTACATGGACCTGAGGTTGGAGTGAAAACACATCCCAAAACCGGATGGCAGGCGTCCACGGTACACTCATTACCATCGTTGCAGACTTTCGGGATACCAGCGACACATATGCCGTTGAGGCAAATATCCAATTCGGTGCACCCGTTACCGTCTTCACACAGCCCAGACGTCGGCGAATAAACACATCCACTTGTCGGCACACAACTATTGACCGTACATGGGTTGAAGTCGTCGCAGAATGTGGGAATACCGGCAACACATGTCCCGTTGAGGCAAACGTCCAGAAATGTGCAGGCGTCGCCGTCTTCGCAACCACCCGCCGTAGCTTGGTGCAGGCAACCAACTCCTGCCTGACAAGTGTCCTTGGTGCATGGATTGGAGTCATCACATGAAACCGAGGTTCCACCGACACAAACGCCTTGAGTACACGTTGCCGTGGACACACACGGATCGACCGCGGCACAGGGAGCGGTATTAAACGTGTTTACACAACCGGCAACGTCATCGCAAACATCATCAGTACAAGGGTTCTGGTCGTCGCAAACAACGGGTGCACCTTCTTCACACGCGCTGGGAATCACATCGACGTTAGGACCACCTGGTGTCGCCCAGTCGCCGTTGTCGAGGCTCCAACTGGACGCGGCCCACGAGCCGGCGACCAACGGCGGCTCAGGCAACGATTTGAGCGCAAGGGATTTGCCCGGCACAAGCGGATAGCCACCCGCGGCACTGTAGGTAACTTTAGCAAGCTGTGTTCCCGATGGGTCGAGTATCGCCAATGTATCGGAAATACTCGAAAAACCGAGTCCAGTATACTCGTAGTGAACCCGGACTCCCCCATTGTTGGCGGGGTTTTTATTGCGGCCAAAAACAAAATACCCTTTCGCGGGGATAAACAATGCACCTCCGGCATCCACCTTGTGAAACTCATTGTTGAGGTCGGTCAGGACAAAACCCTGGATGTTCACCGGAAGTGTGCCGGCGTTATATACTTCAAACCATTCACCAACACTGTCTTCAACGACGCCCGGCGAATGGTGGATCTCGGTGATAATCAGCCCGGTCACGGTTGGCTGGACACCACAGATTCCGTCGGTGACACATGCCGATGTTGTTGCACAACTCGCGGTCACACTACTGCCGGACTCGTCGGTGTCGTTGTTGCAGTTGTCGTCGTACCCATTACAAATTTCGACTGCACCGTGATGGATGGTCGGGTTTTGTGGAGCGCAGTCCGACAAATCGTAATCACCGTCGGCGTCGGTATCGATTTCGCAGGCGTCAACACACTGGTTTCCGTTGTTGTCCAGCTCGGCGCTGAGCGGTTGATATAATGCAAATGTAACAGCCATCAACGTATCTGAAACGTTGATTACTCCATCGCAGTTGTGATCGGGTAGAATCGCTGGGCTGCCGACAGTATTCAAACATGCAGGCGGAGTGGCAACAAGACCACCCAACGACCATAAATTAGCGAGAATATTACATTGAACGTCGGTCACACTGGTCAAACCGTCGCCGGTTACGTCACCCGGAGGAGAAAGGCAAATTGCATAACCCGTGTGTGGAACTGCACATAATGATATCAGCGTAGACAAGACAGCAAGGCCGGGATGATTCCGCCAAAAAGCTGCGATATGAGGCCATCGAGATATATTGTTGTTGCAAAAATAAAAAATCGGAAGAAAAACGGACCATTTCATGGACGGACACCTTTCCCAGCAAGTTGATTTACCGATTGTAGTGCCCATCGGGATTCGATGCGATGTAAAACTACATGGAAAACCGAAGATGGGCACCAAACAACAGGGGAGGGGAGCCGCCACCCGAGCCATACACTTCTTCGCGTATTGGAATGCGGATATCGATTCCGACACGCATTGGGGGAAAATAGACCCGAAGTCCTGTCGACAGTTGGTCGGAAACGTCATTCTCCACGTTGATTCGTTGCGACAACGCATATTCGGCCACCACTTCAAGAGCAGGAATCGGGAAAAAGGCAACACCCACGCCGGCGCCAAGCAACGTTTGGGCGTTGCCGTCGACCGCTCCGGGGGTGTCGTCGGTAACGGGAACCACAACATCAAGACCCAGGTTGGTATACAACTCGACTATTGCAAATTGTACCGCCAAACCAAATCTGGGAGAAAACGTCATGTGTGCCGGCAGTCGTAATCCCGGTCGAAGTAAATTTGCCTGTGTCAAAACTAAGTTAGCAGACGCTCGGGAAGGTTCTGGCCCTGACGTATCGCTACTGGAAGTGGGAAGTGCCATAGCCAGTTCGCCGCCGAATACCAAACCGACTCCGCCGGTATCGATTGCCGCGCCAACCGTTCCAGCCAATTCGATGTTTCCAAGCACGAACCGGGTTAGTCCATCCTGGCCGACCCCGTCTACGAAACCCAAAGGCAACGTGCCTCTTGCTCCAAATACACCGGAGCTGTAACTACCGGTAAACAATAATTCGTATGCCGTATCATCGTCCGTTGGAACCACGATCATTTCCACGCTGCCACCGGTATAGAGCATCGGAACAGTTGCGGAAATGCCTTCGGCGGCGGCGTGACCGGGGATCAAAAGAGCCCCAGCAACAACGATTTTTGCAATAAACTTCGGGCACAACATCCAGTCCTCCGTTGGGAATGCGCGACGCATCCGTTCCCTTAACTTCACCGTGATGGTTATCAATGTCAAAATTTCCGTCGGCAATTGTCGTTCTTGCCGTGTTCAGATACCCGTGATAGCCATGTACTTGCGGCGAATCGACTGGAGTCTGTAGAAAGATTCCGGCAATCCATTGCGCCGGTACCGCCGGAGTCGCACAATGGTCGTCGTGGATTGGGTGCACTCTTTTGGACCCCAGTGACTGAGTGAGTGGTGGAGTTATGGTGAAGAGAGATTTGGTTGGCAAGGTTTGGCAGTTGCGCCCGACGTTGGTGAACTGCGGACTCCTGTGTTTTGTTGGTCCGGTGATGTTCTTCGCGTGTGCAGACGACGACAATGCCTCCGGCGGGCCTGTTTTTGTGGCCTGTGAGCCACCGAATGTGGTCGTCGCCGGAGAGTGTATTGTGGTGGACGGGGGCGGAAGTGGATTTTGGGACGGGCAGGGCGCCTCCGATTTCCTCGCAAACACCGACGGCAAAACAACCGACACAGCCGGAGCCGACAGCAAGTCCAACGGAGATGTTACGGACACGAGTGCAAACCCCGACGGCACAGTGGAAGACCAAGGTACAGCAATCGCATGTATTGAAGACAGCCGAGAATGTTTCGATACCACCACTGTCGTGGTTTGCAAAGACGGGGAATGGGTTGAGGATTCCACATGCCCGGGTGATCTGCAGTGTGTGGACGGTTACTGTATTACGTTGGAAAAATGTACACCGGGTGAAATCGACGGATGTTACAACAGCACAAGCCTCAAACAATGTACTGAAAACGCCGACGGGTTTGTACCGGTTCCCTGCGACGCCGGTTTGTATTGTTTCCAAGGTGAATGCGGCACCAAACAATGTGAGCAGGGAGAAACCAAGTGTATCAGCCCCAGCAAAGTGGGAGCATGTAGTGCCGACGGTACTGGTTGGGATGAATACGAAGACTGCGGTACGGGCGCCGTATGTGTTGGCGGAGTATGCCAAAGTGGGTGCGACGCTTTGGTTAAATACAACTTAAGTTATATCGGCTGTGAGTATTGGTCGGTAGATCTCGACCAATACGACGACCCATTTTCGAGCCCGATCAACGCTCCGTACGGGATTGTGGTTTCTAACCCCGGGCTGAAAACTGTTAACTTACAATTCATCGTAGGTACCGGAGCAGCGGTGAACGTGGCGGATCCGACGGTACCGCCGAAATCTTCACGAGCATTTGTCCTTCCGTCTTTGAACGACGACAACTCCGGCATCACCAAAAAAAGTGTGCGGGTATTGTCGGACCGCCCGGTGTCCATGCACCAGTTTAATCCACTGAACAATGACTTCGTCTATTCCAACGACGCCTCTCTTCTTTTGCCGGTACACGCCATCGGAACCGAGTACTACGTCGTGAGTTGGATCACCGCCCCGTTGCCGCCGTTGATTCCCGGTATTGTTCCGCAACGCGGTTATTTTACCGTGGTCGCCGTCGCGGATGGCGAAACCAAAGTCGTGGTTGAAAGTACAGCCAAAACCATGGCAGGCCCCGGGGTGGCGGCGATGAATCCCGGCGACAAACAGGAATTTTCGTTACAACGATTTGATGTCTTGACTGTGTCGGCTGACGGCACATTGGCGGATTTTAATAAACTGGACCTCACCGGCACCCACATATACAGCAGCCAGCCAATTGTTGTGTTCGGAGGCCACGAAGAAGCGGTTATCGGCAACAATGAAGAAGATAACTGCTGTGCTGAACACCTGGAGGAGCAATTGTTTCCCGTGGCGTCGTGGCGAAACGACGTGTTGTGTGTCAAAACGAGACCACGCGGTAACCCCAGTGAAGACGACCTGTGGCGTATTGTGGCTGGACCGCAAGGCGCGTTGATCAATACCATTCCGCCGATCGCCGGCTTACACGGAGTGACGCTTGGACCGGGAAAGTGGGTTGAAGCGTTTACCGACGAGAGTTTCGAAGTGCAGGCCACCGGCCCGATTATGGTTGCGCAATATACCGTCGGCCAGGCCGCAACCATGGAGTTCATTGGCGATCCGAGCATGATCCTGGCGGTACCGCAGGACCAATATCGTGACGAATACATCATCATGACCCCACAAAAATACACGCAGGACTTTGTCACGGTAATTCGGCCTGCCGGCGCACAGATTTTGGTGGACGATCAACTGATTCCGGATGGCAGTTTTTCGCCTTTTGGTTCGGGGAAATGGGAGCGAGCCTATTTGCCGGTCAAGCCCGGAGTACACTTATTTAAGTCTACGGTCAAATTCGGACTCAGCGCCTACGGCTGGAGCGGTGCAGTAAGTTACGGATACCCAGGCGGATTAGATTTGACTGCGAAGTAGTTCGTAACCCCTTACCCGCGCAAATTCGGCGGATCTCCGAAATATATCGGCACCCAGTCCCCGCGCCTCTCGGAGAGGGTCAGCGGAAATAGATAAGTGAGCCCTGATTGGCTAATTTAGGCTGCCTTGGCCAATTCCCTCCTTGCGGCATATACTCGATATTGCCTCAGT
>JABWCM010000355.1 GCA_013360285.1 Myxococcales bacterium | reverse complement strand
GGTTTTGGAAAACCCGAGTAATATCGGGAATATTGCGCAGGGTTTTTCGGAACCAAGCCGACCCAAAGCCACCGCCCAGAGTCCGCGCAGCTATTTTTTTCACAAGCTCAGAGACTAAATACGTACAAAAATTGAAGGTGCGGTTGTACAGGTTGGGGTAGCGGTGGGTTGTCCCGTTGGGTCTGGCATGATTGAGTTAATTTACGATAGCTGATTATTAACCCGTTACCACGTTTATTTGGCAACAAGAATCCAGCCTGCGTCAATGATTTTTAAGGTGGAGGGATCCAATAAAGCCCGGTACAACCACGATTGCCCCCGTTTCGCGATTGTCGGCGTATTATGGACTACGGCGACCTGTCTTTCAGGCAGAATCGGGTCGGAGGCAAAAATCCAAACGTCGTCAATCAAGTCGTTCGAAAGGTTCTTCCCGGTATGATCGTAAAACGCGTGATAAGATAGCAGCTTGATACGCTGTGGGTTTGGCTGTGAAGTATCTTTGTCGAGAGTTTTCGCTGTTTGATTCCGTTCCGTTGGTTTTGTATCCTTTGATGCGCCATTTTCTGCGGTCATCGTACAATCGGACTTTGTAGGTACAGATACCGACAACTTGGTTTGCGCCGTTTTGGTCGAGTTGCTGATTAACGTGTCGGGGGTCGGCATAAAACCGCTCTTTGTGTCACCGGCGCTGACCGTGCCATTCCATAAAACGCACCAAAACAAAATTGTCGCCGCCAAAAACCTGCAATTTACGCCAAGACGCCTTTTAAGAAACGATGCGGAAGTTTGCTGATGTTGATTACGTTTTTGGTTCATCCGATCCGATGCCGGTTTGGAGTTGTTGTTGGTCGTACTCATCCTCGAGCCTCCCCGTCCAGAATATCGATAGACCGGCCGGCATAAAAAGATACGCGTTCGTTGCATGGCGACAGCGATCCTTCTGCTTTTCGGTTTTGCACTTCGGCCCACAATTTCTCCGATTCGTCTCGAAACCGGTCCACTATGGCTCTAGCTCGTTGCGCAAGATCGCCGCCGGCAGGTACCTCAATGGAGTAGGTGTAACCAGCGGCGCCATTGTCGGTTTGGCTCTGCACTTTTTGAAGCGTGGCGACAAGGGTTTTCCCCACACTGCTGATGTGTGCGGTCAGTGCGGCTTCAAGCGTGTCTGGATCGCCGTAGGGTAGTTCGGCCTTAGGCGCAAAATACTCCTCATCGCCCCCGCGTCCTCCTGTTTCAAAGACGAGCCTTTCGTTTCGCAGCACCTCCAGCAATGCCGTCACCTTTTCTTCGTCCACTTCAGCGAATTCTGTCAATACTTCGTATCTAGTCCGGCGTCGTTCCGCGAGATACATAAGCATCCGCCACCGAATCTGTTGAGTGTCATCCGGGGTCTGGCGCGCCTGCACGATCGCTCGTTTTTGCTTGTTATAAAAAGTGCGAATCGTCTCGCCAATCAACGTTGCAATCGCTTTCTGGCTGAGCCCATCAGCCCGCATCGCAAAGGTGAGTTCCCGAAACAACACCGCTTGGATTGACTCAAAGGTCAGCGTGGAATACCCCATCGCCATCAATCGGGCGGTTACTTCCATCACCTGAGCAAGTGCGGTCCGTGTAAACCTGTCAAAATTGGGTTGTGTTTTTACGTTCATTTCCGGTGTCTCGCGGCAAGGAGCAACAAAAAAGATGATACCGGGTTCCCAATTTCCACGCCAGTGAAAGATTTTTCAGTTTGAACCCCCACTGTGCAGGCTGCGTTATGTCAACTTGGTTTCGTTCCTTGGATTATTTTCGATAGGCAGACACAGTTGCATTCGTCGTGCTGTTCGCTAATATTGCGGCTCATTTAGGAGAAGTACATGTCGCGAATAGTAGTTGTTTTGCCGGCCTGGAACGAAGAAAAGTCGCTCGGAGCGCTAATTGAAAACATTTACAAGACAATTTGTCGTTCTGAAGCCATCCATGTTCTTTTTGTTGTAGTTAATGACGGAAGTCGCGACCGCACTGGTGACGTTGCCCGCGACGCGAAAAAGAGATATCCGGTGGAGTTGCTGGAACACGAGGTCAACCAAGGACTTGGCGCTGCGCTAAAAACCGGGCTGTCCTATGCGGCCAACATTACCGATCCCGGCGACATTGTGGTGACCACAGAAGCCGACGGTACCCAGCCCGCCGAAAAGTTGGCGGAGCTGGTCGACAAAATTAAGGGAGGTGCTGACCTAGCCGTAGCAACCCCATTAGCGGACGAGACAGGATTCCGAGGGGTTCCTGCATACCGGCGGTTTTTGAGCCGCGGTGCAAATCTTCTTTATCAATTTCTATTCCCCATGGACGGATTGGACGACTACACAAATCTGGTACGGGCGTTCCGCGCCGATTTGTTGCACAAAACGGTTCAACGTTTTGGCTCGGATTGGATTTCGCGAGCAGGGTTCGAAGCCGTCCCCGAATTGATTCTCAACATGCGAACACTTGCTCCGCGAGTGGAACAAGTTCCTTTGGTTATTGACTTTTCACAGCTTAACCGCGGGAGTAGCATGCGTGTGTTGAGCACGATTCGTGATTCATTGACACTATGCGGCAAAATCGGAAAATCACAGTGGCCGCGAATTGGTCCTGTGTCGTCTTACTCGGCGCATAGAAGGGTTGCACAGAATTCCGCCAAGTAAGTATCTAATTAACGGTATTACATGCGTTAGTAGCACAAATATGTCGGACTGGACGACCGTCCGAGAAAGCTAATTTAGCGCTGAATGGGTCGGGGGGCGACTGACGCTACATCGAAGGTGTTCGGGTAAAAAATGACGGTTGACGAGCCGTTGGCCTATTCCGTTGGTTCTGGCGCGGTCGGCCCATCCTCGATGTGGCTGTGGGCATGCCCCTGGCATGCCTAAGTCGTCCAGACCGAGTCGTTACGGTCACTAGCTCTGTCTCGCACACTGGCAATTTTGCCCCAACACCTTTTTATATATTCTTCTTCCACATTTCGTGAGGCGTAGCTAATTTAGCTCAAAAACGGGCGCATGGCGTTAACGGTTTCCATTGCCAAATAAACACTCGTGTTCCATGCCGTTACCATTGGGTATGCCTGGGCAGTAGTACATAGATACAGGTCTGTTCCGGTAACTTTGGGCGCAGCACGAACCCGCAGATAACCCAGTGGCCACACCGGTTCGACAAAAGGCGCCCTAAATGCATACGAAGCTTCAATATCAGCGGCGGTTAGCTGCGGAAACAGTCGGCATAACTCGGTTTCAGCACGAAAACAGGCTTCCTGGTCACTCATCAGGTAAGCCGGAAGGTCTGTCGCTCCGTAGTTCATGACGTACACGATGTGGCGACCCGATACACTTTCGGGTGGCACCACGTGTGTTGTCTCCACTACTCCCTGAAAGGAAAAGCCGGAGTCCACAACAGCGATCCAGTAATATGGGCTGAGTCGTTTTTTCAGAACCAGGACGACGTTGAGGCAGCCTTGGTACTTAAGATTTGCCAGCGGTAACTTTTCCAACAAAGGTGAATTCACAATACCGCGCAACAGCGTCATCGGCAAAGTGGATATGACCGCGTCATGACGACGTACCGTGCCCCCGGCACACACGGACATGCCCACTTCAAGTTGATCTAAGGTATCTACCGGTACCCCACATTGAATATTTCCACCCAGTTTTTGGACATTCGTTGCGATTGTTTCTGCGATATACCGATAACCGCCAACGACATATCCTTTTACTTCCTGTGTACCGTCCTTTTCGCGAGTCAGCGTGTTCCAAACCCAATATGCCGGAATCTCTCCCCGTCGCTCGCCGAATTTTGCCGCAAGCAACGGATCCCAAATGTTTTGATAAACTGTCTGCCCAAACAATCTTTTCAGCCAGTCCGTTGCTGGGATGTCGTCCAACGGGAAACCATTTTTTTGTTTTGTGATGTACAACGCCGCAAGGCCGGTTCGTACCCTATCTAAAAACGGCAGTGCTTTAAAACGCAACAGATCCACCGGCGTGTTGAACGGGTATAGTTTCTCCTTCACCATAAAACCCATTCCCGTCGGTGCCCATAACAGTTTGCTCGCGAGTCCCATTTCTTGTAACAAATTCACGAGATATCGGTCAGAATC
Source organism: Myxococcales bacterium (assembly GCA_013360285.1). Classification (GTDB taxonomy): domain Bacteria; phylum Myxococcota_A; class UBA9042; order JABWCM01; family JABWCM01; genus JABWCM01. The sequence goes on along the minus strand of JABWCM010000355.1, from coordinate 1,182 downwards.
GAGCAAAACGTGATAAAATTTATCAATCGAGTTACCCTTGTGGTCAAAGTCGACCCCAAGTCCGCCAACGTACTTGCTCGCCTCGTAAACCGTCACTGCGTGGCCTTCCGCTGCCAGCTTGTAGGCGCAAGTCAGTCCCGCGATTCCACCGCCGATAATCCCGACATTTCGCATGGTGTACCTGTTTTGGAGGACCTATGGGTGGTACTGAGTGGTGGGCGAGTGGGCCACACCGGAATGGTTAAGGTTTTACATACACAGTTCTGGCGTGTGCTCGTGCATATTTCCGACCCGATTGTCCGATTTTGTCCCGGCACCGGCGACATCTACGCCTTTCCGCCGGAACTTTTGAGGGTCTTTATTTCTTTCTCTAAGTCGCGGATTTTTTTTCGAAGGCTGGCTACGTCGTCCCGGGTTGGGAGATCGTATGCGCGGGCCAGGTCCTGGACTTTTGTTTCTACTGTCTTGTGCACACCCACACGAATCGCGACGACTTTCATCAATAACCGTTGTGCACGCGGATCGGTTAGTATTTTTCTGCCTGTATCCGATTTCATAAAGGATTTAACTTGTTTCTGTGCGGTTTTTATAACGGTGTCAAACATCATATCCTCCTAAAAAAAGCACCCCTCATTTAGTGCGGGCACTCAACAATGTCAACGGCCATATTGCCAGGCAGATCGGTTCCGGCTGGTCCCGATCCACTGCCGTTTCCGCAAAGAAAAGAGGTGTCATCGGTAATTTAATGGTGGAACAGCGATGCCCAGCAGGCGCACATAAAAGAAACACCCATCACAAGACAATTTAGGACTTAAATCCGAACGTTTACCGTGTTCTGGTTAACTTCTTAAGCGGATTCTTTTTTGAAGCAGTCGGCAACGGGCCGGAAGGGATTATAGTTGAACTAACTTTGGTAAAGAAACGGGAGGGGTAGGACCGCCGGTTTTCGGCTCATCAGACTTCGGCTAAGTTTGCCGATCCACTAGGTGTGTGGTGTTTTTTAGGGGAATTTTTGGCCAGCCGAATTTGAGCCGAATCGTCCGAAAAAATCCTGAGTCATATCGGGAATATGGCGCAGGGATTTTTAAGAGGGTGTTTGGGAAAAAAATAACGGCGAGCGAGACAGTGGCCGTAGCGAGGCGGGCCTGCCGACTGAGGCCCACCGGAGGCGTACCCGAAGGT
>JABWCM010000079.1 GCA_013360285.1 Myxococcales bacterium | reverse complement strand
CGTTTTTTTCTCAACTCATGGGCCGACATTGCGTGCAGGGTCGGTTATGCCTACGAACCGACTCCGGCACCAGACCAACGTGGGGTTACGAACTTTGTCGACACGGACAAACACCTGATTACCGGCGGGTTTGCCTTTGGATTTCTTGAGCATCCCGATGAATTGGAACGGCCGATTCAGTTGGATGTTGCCGGTCAATACTTTCATTATCCACAACGGACCTATACAAAATCGGACCCAACGGACTTGATCGGAGATTACCGTGCGGATGGCGCGGTATGGTCGATTTCGGCAACCGCGCGGTTTCTGTTTCCATGGTGATGATGAAACTCATTTTAGTATCTGCCTTGCTTATTTTAGTGGGGGGATGTGCAACCGAGGGTGGGCCCAACGGCGGAGCCGCGGCACTGCCCAATGCCGGTATCTTACCATACAGCAAATCGATTGCCGACCCATTGGTGGGAGCGTCGGGTCACGACTATCGAAGGCCGTGGATTGTTGCCAAACCCAACAAAGAGTGGGCGATGTGGATAACCGACCGAACAGCCGGAGCCGATGGGACATCCACCATTACCCTGTTTGAATCGCCGGACGGAGCCGTGTGGACGGAGCGAGAAAATGGACGGTTCGTTGGGCAAACCGAGGGCTGGGAAAACGGCTGGGTCGCTGATCCAACGGTAACTTACCACAACGGGCAGATCTGGATGTGGTATGCGGCAGGAGAAGGTGCCGGTGTTGGACTCGCCAAAAGCATCGACGGGCTGAGTTGGGAACGAGCTGAATCAAATCCGGTATTTGTGCCGGAAGAGGTTTGGGAAATCGACTCGATTCGTTCACTTAGCGTGCTGCGGGTCGGGGAGACGTGGAGGCTTTATTATGTAGGGGGCAAAGGCGCCGGAGTCGGGGTTGCAGAATCGGAGGATGGATTGGTGTGGAAACGACTCGAAATCGCACCCATTCTTGCTCCGTCCGGGGAAATTGAAGGCACCGGTTCGAGTTGGGATCGGGACCTAATCGTGTCGATGTCCGTCGGCATTGAAAAAACCGCTGCGGGTCGAACGCAGTTCCGGATGTGGTATTCGGGCGCGCGGGAACGCACCGACGGAACGCTGGACGTGGGTATTGGCTTTGCCGGCAGTTTTGACGGCACCCACTTTGAAACCATGGCGGAAAATCCTGTGTTACGGGACGGCGGTTACGGGGAAACCGACCCGCAAGAGACAAAACTTTTGGGGATGCGAGTGCTGATCTATTCCGAGTTTTGGAAAAAAGAGGGCATCAATCGCCACGTGATTCGCCTCGCAACCCATTCGAAAGAACCCATGTCTTGGCCGCCCGGCACACCAACACAATAATCGATTGAAAGGCTATTAGCTCACGTTGGTTGCAAACTTGCAGGCGCAAAGCCGGCCTCTGTAACGGGCTTGAGTGCCATTGACTCGGGACGGGATCGCCACTTGCAGGATTGGAGCACTTCCGCTTAACTTGGCGTCCAAGCACCGCCGGTGGATGGATCGGCTGTGGGCAAACGATTTGTAAAAATAGCTGGGCACGTCTCCCCGATCATTCAGCTATTTTTTCACAAGCTCCCTGACATTTCTGTCATGAATCCGTCCAATTTATTCACGGTTTCTCGACGCGGGCACCCTGTACTACTCCAACAAAACCGGCTTCACCGATGGCATTCGTCGGCCTCCCACCACCCAACAATGTGATTGCTGCAAAAAAGCGGCACCGTTACGGGCAGTTGGCGACGACCCGCACCCCGAAAACCCCAAGCCATCCCTCCTTGATATGCGGCCATCGTATGGATGGGCTCCGGCAACCGCCAGCCCCGAAATTTGTGGCACGGTGTTTGCTAAACGTTGTTGATGTGGGCAGCGCGATTTTCGCGGCGCCCTCGTGGCAGTTACAACGGTTCGGGTTCGTTGCGGTTTCAGGATTTATCTTCATGTTGGCCTTGCTAAGTTACGGGTGTTTACCGCCGCCGGTTGATGACTCTACCGCAGCGGCACCTGAATTCATCATGATTGATTACACCCAGGTAGACCCACCCGACGAAGTGGTCACTACCAATCGAAATCAGGCCCAAACAGCAACGGTATTCGACATGACCACGGCGGTCAGCAACAGCCTTGGAAACAAAGGTCAACTTTACTTTTATTGGTATGTAGATTGGAAACCGACCAACCCCAGTGATCCGGTGACACCCGATGAATCGTCTGGTGTATTTACGTTTTTGACCTGCAGCGAACACGACCAACCAGATGTAACAGACGAAATCATAACGTATCCGCTTGAACGTCGAATTATGGTGGTCATTACAACTCGTCCCATACCGAAAGCAGTCAAAAAAAACGCCTATCAGGCGAAAATCGACGATGATGCAGATGTCGTGTTTTATGACTGGACATTGAAATTCACCGATACTGCGTCACCCAACTGCGATCCTCCGTCGGCGGAGGTGTTTCCATGAGTCACCACCCAGTCATCCAATTCGTGTGGCGTTTGTCCGCAGCCCAGCTAAGAGGGTGTTTGAGTAAAAAATTACGTTACTCGAAACATTGGCCTACTACGTCGGCCGGGCCTCGGGCCGCCCATCCTCAGCGTACCATTGGGTACGCCTCCGGTGGGCCTCGGTCGGCCCAACCGACTCGTTACGGCCACTGTTTCGCTCACCGGCAATTTTTTCCCAAACACCCTCTAATTCATTGGGTTGGTCGACCGCTCTGTGGCCTCTCGTTTGTGATAAACATCTCGCTGGTAACCATCTTTTGCCTGGGAGGCTGTGAAGGCGAACAAGCTTCTATTCAAACCAAACCAACCAGTTGCAACGACCACGACGATTGCGGCACGGGAAAACAATGTGAACCGGCAATTGGCGGGTGTATGGACCCCACCCCACCGCAAGGGCCCCTGGCAATCGCATTGACCCCTCCCGCAGGGTCGGAACTGGCCAAAGACCAACGGCTGAATGTGACATTGCTCGGTGGAAACCAATTTAACGCCACACTGTACCCTGTCCTCAAAATTAAAGGCACCGTAGCGGAAATTGGAGCGGGGCCTGGCCAATACATTCCCTGTAATATTCTGTTGGAATCGGAAGGAAGTATTCCAGGCACCACGCTTACATCCTCAACAGTAGCTCAAGCCACTTTTTTGGACGGTGTTGATGCAACATTTGTTGTCGACGTTATTCCCGGTCGGCCATATGTGATCCAGGTCGACCCCGAGGATCCCGAACGACCTACCGAGGTTTTGTCGCGGGTCTTCCAGCCCGGCAATGACCACCTCGACATTCAATTGCCGACAAAGTCTGGGCCAAATGCCTATCCACGTATTTCCGGTACAATTCACGATGTGGGCAACTTGGATAGTGAGGGTAACGCACTTCCGCTGGGCGGTGTCCAAGTCGAAGCACAGTCGACGGAGTTCACTTTAGACGGAACAAAAGGATATAAGTTAACATCCACGATCGCGATTACCGACCCCAATACCGGGGCGTATTCGCTTTTGGTGCCTGCCTATCCGGCAACGTACAAGCTGAGGTTGAACACAACCACGGAAATGTCCGGCAAACTCATTGCAAAACTCCAAACAGATCCGAAATATTACAATATTGAAGTGCAGGGAACGCCTGCCGAAGAAATCAAAACGGACGCGCTGCTTGTAAAAACACGACCCGCGGTGAAGGGTGTGTTTCGACTTGAAGGGACAACATACGACGGTGCGGAGATCGACTTGGAATCGGGTGCTATTTTTGCCAATGGAGTGTTGGACGATGGCGGCACTCATTCGGCGCAGGGTAAGATAGGGCCTCCCAATCCCGGAGTGTGGGAAACGGAATTGTTGGAAGGGAGTTATACGGTCACCGTTTTGCCCACGCCTGGAACGCCTCTTTCGGGAACCCAGCAAACCATCATCTTTTCGGCATCCCAACCGCAGGTGACGCTTCAGTTGTCACCGCGGACGGAGGTGAAAGGGTATGTAGAAGGGTGGGACAAAAAACCGCTTGTCGGTGTCGACGTGGTGGCGGTGCGCCAAAACCCTATCTTTCAATATGCGGTTCCTAACTACGCGGTGACAAATGAAAAAGGTACGTTTAACCTGTGGCTTGATCCAGGTGAATATGTGTTCATTGTCGCGCCGAGACCAGACACTCCGTATCCGCGCTTCGTAGACAAGATCCGCGTTGTGGAAGGTAAATCGACAGCCATCAAGATCACCGTTCCGGCGCCCCAAGTAATTTACGGCAGCGTTACCGAAGAGTTGGGTAACGGCGTCGAAGACGTAACCGTTTCCGCGTACCGACTGGTAAAACAACCTTCCAAAAACAGCGGGTTGACAGTTCTGGAAGATGTTCGTTTGCTGGGAACGGCATTGACGGATGACCAAGGGCTGTACATCCTGTTGACTTCACCGGGGGATTAACAAAGTCAGGGTTCAATCTGGGTCGGGTACCCAGACCCCATAATCGGCATAGGAGGTCAACGTGAATTCTCCAGTCCGTCTTGTCATCATTGCTCTTGTTTTTGTTGCTTCCTATGCATATTCGCCGCAAATGACCGCCGTCATCGCCGCATTGTTGGCCGCATGGCTTTATGTCCGATTAAGGCAACGTCCCGAAGAGGAACTTCCAAAACCGGCTCCAATGGCCACATTGGAACGCGCCGCCAACACGCTTGAAACCGCCCAAATCCGGGGTGACATGATCCGTACCACGATTGATGATCGCGCCGTGAATGTTCAACTGACCTATGTGCCGTCCGGTGGTTTTCAGGTTCCCGTCTATCGGATGCGAATGATCGTGAATCGCCCGATTCCATTCTGCTTCACGATACGACGAAAAGGAAGCCAATTGCCATTTGAACGGCTGGTTCGTAATACCGAACTGGATTCTCCACCGTTTGAGTACGAACTGAAAAAGGTACCCATCGATCATGCATTATTGGCCGAGCGTTTTGAATGTGCGGCCAATTTTGTCACCTTGATGCAAAGATTACTGCGCGAAGAACTTCTTCCGGTGTTGCTCGAGGCAGAACAAGCCCACGAGACGCGGTTTGAGGAAATTTGCTACGACGGATTCCGGGTGACCACCCTGATTCAGCCGGCGCAAGACCCCGCACAGAATCCCAAATTGCACATGTCGATGGAGTTCTTCGATGAGATTCGTGCGGCGGTTGAACGGTTTGTCCAAACAGAAAACTTAGAAGAGTCAGCAAATTCTGCCTAACTTTGCCTCGTTACGGAGCCTTTCCACCCAAGTCCAGCGCCCAGTATTGTTTGTATTGCGAAGTTGGCCGCGCGGCATGCCCCACGCCTGCATAAATAAGCGCACTACTCATGAGGAAGTTGCATGTCTGTGCCGTGGAAAACCAAGTATTTACTACACTCTGCGCGCTGGACGCAGCGGCAGAAATCAATTCTGTCACGGGACTCCCGACAAACCCCGCACCAAGAATCCGCTGGGGAACCGTGCTCCCATTGCTGCCCACAAAGCCGTAAAAATTGTTGACGGCCATGTCCAATGCATGACATCGCGACGATTGTCGTAAAGCCGCGTGGGACAACAACGGCGGTAATGCCGGCATCGCAACACCACCACAAGTGGTTCCTTTGGTACGCACCGCGTTGATCAACGGCAACACCTGGTCCTCCATAGAAACCCAGTTTCCGGGCCACGACCCCGGGTCACTACACGACGCGGCGCAGTCATTATCCATAGCCGGTGTACATGCGAGAGGGCAGCAGCCATCGTTGTGCACACAGGTGCTAATTAAACAAGAGTCTTGCGAACCCATCAACGTACCAAAATTCTGAGTCCAATACTGCTTTAGCTGGCTTGATGGCCAATCGACATAACCAACCCCTAGATTCTCGAGTTGACCGTTCCGGATATTCATGCAGTGGTCCGCAGAAGCCAGCCAGCCGACCACTACCGCTTCCGCCGATGGCGTACCGGCAGCGACGTTTTCGGCAGTCAATGCAGCAAGATAACCGGCCGCAGCGATACGATCTTCCGGCAAAGAGCCGTCAGAACCAACGTGACTAAATAACTGGTTTAGTGCCATATCTACCGAGTGGCAGCGAGCGGAAGCGGCCAGCAACGCATTTGCTGTCAAAGGAGGGGCTGGCGCAAAAACCTTAGAACCGCACGATCCGCCCTGTGCTCGGGCCGTGTTGACCAAAGACAGAACCTGTGCCTCAAGTTGAGTCCACGCAGTGGGCCACACCGAAGGATCATCACACAACATTAGGCAATCGGCATCTTGGTTAGCTTTGCATCCGTTCGGACAACATCCGTCCACGTTTCCACATAATCCAACACATCCGGCCGCTTCGCAGGCGTCAGGGCACTGATTACCATTTTTGTCAATAATGTTGTCCAGTGGCGCCTTCAAGGCCGCCTGAGTCACGACCACGGCATCAACCACGTTCATATCCCCGTCACAGTTGACGTCGGCTGTTGACTCACTCCCCGCCAAACATGATGGTTTTGCCGTTATCTTACCTCCGAGCGCCCATAAAGAAAGCAGAATGGAGCACTGCGAGTCAACTACATCAGTAAGTCCGCTTGCGTTGAGGTCCGCGACCGGCGAAAGACAAGCTGCGGTCACGTCCAATCGAACACCAACAGTCAGGTACGCACCCAACAGCATGACGACAAACCGGTGATTCATTACTAACCTCCTGGCAACGAACGTGTGCCATGTTTTGGTTTCATCATACGGAAACCTGTACTGAAATAAACGGTGGAAAGACAAAACACACCCTTTTTTAGCGTGAATGTAACCAAATCCGCGAAAATTTGTTGCTGACTCGAATTTGGAAACAACCGAGTATTTTGGTCTTGCCCGAACGGAATTCGACTCTTATAGTGCCAGCCGTAAATTCAGAAACGGAGTCCAGTTATGATTAAGTTAAATTCAGAATGGTCAAAATTACTTCAGGATTACAAACAGGAACACGCAGACCCGCGAAACCAGTTGTGCCACTCGATTGGGATTCCCATGATATTGTCGAGCTTCCCAGTAGGTGCCACCCTCGTTGGTTTGCCATTGGCGGCGGGCCTTTTCACGGTCGGCTGGGGGTTTCAGTTCCTTGGACATCGTTTTGAGGGAAATAATCCGGCGTTTTTTGGTGACCGGCGGAATCTGGCGGTAGGTGTTTTGTGGTGGCTTCAGAAAGTGGGAGCGCCCATTCACACGGATGCGGCTTAGTACAACGACGGTGTGGTCATGGAAACGCCGATACGACAGGGGGTACACGGCTGTATTATCGAGGTTTATGTGAGTCCTCGTGCCTCAAAATCGCGGGTAATCGGCCGACACGGTGATCGCCTGAAAGTACAAATTGCGGCCCCCCCAGTAGACGGAAAAGCAAACGACGCACTGGTAGCGCTGGTGGCAAACTGGCTGTCTGTACCCAAGAGTTCCGTTACGATTTTAAGCGGGTCTACCGGTAAACAAAAAACGATAGAAGTGCTTGATGTAAAATCACAACACGTTCAACAGCTTATCGATCTTATCGACTCGGGACGACATCATAAACCCTGAATCTTGGTAAGAATTTCGCGCATAATCTCGCTTGTACCTCCCCCGATGGTGATAAGCCGTGTATCGCGAAAAATCCGGCTGATTTCATATTCCGCCATATATCCGGCACCACCATGTAATTGTAAACATCTATCTGCCACCTTACATGCGAGTTCACCACCGATCAATTTCGCCATCGTGATTTCTCGAACGGCATTGTGTCCGCGGCAAATCAGATCCACCGCCCGATAACACAACTGGCGTGCGGCCTCCAATTCGGCCTCCAACTGAACAATTTGATGACGAATCGTTTGGAAACCAACAATCGCTCGTCCAAACACCTTTCTGTCGCGGCAAAACTCAACCGTTGAGTCAAGCACACGCTGCGCACCGGCAACGGCCGACAACGCCCCCACGAGACGCTCCCCCTGAAAATTCTGCATAATGTAGTAAAATCCCATATTTTCAGAACCAAGGAGATTCTTTGCCGGAACCCGACAATCCTCGAACGACAATTCAGCCGTATCGGAACAATGGTTTCCTAACTTTTCCAATTTCCGGGAAACAGAAAATCCTTTGGTATCGGTCGGAAATAGCATCAGACTGATGCCGGCAAAACCTTGACCACCTGTGCGTACCGCCAGCGTGACAAAGTCGGCGCGGGTTCCATTGGTAATATAAGTCTTTGAACCATTTACAACGTAGTCATCACCATCACGGCGCGCCGTCGTTCGAATCTGAGCAACGTCGCTCCCCGCGTCAGGTTCGGAAATACCAAGCGCGGCAATGGCTTCTCCACGAATCGCCGGTTCCCAGAAATTTCGTTTGTGATACTCATTGCCGATTTCGCCAATAACAGGCGTCGCCATATCACTTTGTACGAGCAGAGCCATCGTCAAGCCGGCCATTCCGCAATGAACCATTTCTTCGGCATAGGCCGTGGTAAACCACCAATCGAGGCCGAGCCCGCCATATTCCTCGGGAGCACGGATACCCAGCAACCCGAGTTCGGCGGCGCGGTTAAAAATCTCACGCGGAAACAGTCTTGCTTCCTCCCATTCCTCAACATGAGGCCGTAATTCCTTTATGCACCACTCCCGAACGGTTCGGCGTAAGGCTTCGTGCTGTTCACCAAATTGCGGATACTGACGGTAACGAACGGACTGGGACATTGGGTTTCTCCTTAGATGAAACGAAATCGCATCGCTTCCGGGGCGTTGCCGTCGTCAATTGTAAACCGGCTGTTGCCCAACAGGCAACGGGGCACTGTCCATTGTTGACAGCACGCCCGGTTCTTTCCATGATTGCCGGCGGCCGTATCGGCCATCAACCTGGTCTTTGACCGAGGCAGGGAAACATGGCGACCGAGACCGTCACAAAATTATCAACTATATCAGTAAAATTACATGAAACCGGTATTGCATGGCTTGTATTTGAACGACCGGAGAAACGAAATGCGCTGAACCTAGATATGGTTGAAGACATACGGCGCGGGCTGGACATCATTTCCAAAGCGCAGTACCCCAAAGTGGTCATTTTTTTCGGCGCGGGCGGCAAAGCATTCATCAGCGGAGCCGATATTGCTGAATTGCGTGATAGGACGCGGATGGATGCACTGAAACGAATCAACAATTCTCTGCTTCGGGAAGTGGAGACCTATTCGTTGCCTACCATCGCAGCCATTCGGGGCTTTGCGCTTGGCGGTGGGTGTGAATTTGCGATGGCGTGTGACCTACGCGTCGCAGGGGCGTCGGCACGATTCGGTCAACCCGAGGTCGGATTGGGGATTTTGCCGGGCGCCGGGGCGAATTACCGACTACCGCGCCTTGTGGGTTTTGGAAAAGCCAAAGAGCTGATCTTAACGGGCAGAATCATCGGCGCCCAGGAAGCAATGCGGATTGGTCTTGTCAACCACGTGGTTGACGATGATGCCGTTGAGGCGACGGCGTCCGCTTTAGCCGACGAAATAGGCCGGCAAAGCCCGTTGGCCGTTCGATTTGCAAAAATGGTGATCAACGCATCCACTGAAGCAAGCACCGACGTCGCCATGCTGCTTGAGTCCACGGCACAGGCCGTGCTGTTTGAAGATCCGGAAAAACATCGTCGAATGACGGAATTCCTTGAACGTAAACTCCCCAAAAGCTGAGGTTGAACACTTCTTATGTTAACAGTAGCCCCTGCCAACATCGCGGTGATCGGCGCCGGTACAATGGGTCGCGGAATCGGATATGTCGCAGCCATCAACGGCATTTCCGTGAATCTTATCGACCTGGATGCGGAACGCTTGAACAACGCACTGCATCAAATTGACCACGATCTGAACAAAGGAATCGAAAAGGGCAAAATTTCGACCGAGGACAAAATCCGTGCCATGTCGAAAATCCAACCGACGACGGACATGGCGAAGGGAGTTGATGGAGTGGAATTTGTGATTGAGGCAGTTTTTGAAGACATGCAACTGAAAAAAAAGCTGTTTTCCCAAATGGAATCCTTGGTACCCAACTCGACAATCCTCGGTACCAATACATCATCATTGAGCATCACGGACATTGCCCAGGCCACTGCAACCCCAAGTCGGGTAATCGGGATGCACTTTTTTAATCCGCCCCACATCATGACGCTGCTTGAAATCGTCCGCGGAGAGCACACAGACCAAACCACCCTGGAACGAACGTTAAAGCTCGGTCAGCAACTCCACCGCGACTGTATCGTTGTTGCCGACTCGCCTGGGTTTGCGACCAGCAGGTTGGGGCTGGTCATCGGATTAGAAGCCATGCGGATGCTGCAGGAAGGAGTAGCGGTTGCCGCCGACATCGACCGAGCGATGGAACTCGGGTACCGTCATCCCATGGGACCTCTTAAGTTAACTGATTTGGTGGGACTAGATGTTCGATTGGCCATCGCCGAACATCTACATCGGGAAATCGGCGAGCAATTTCGCCCGCCTGCTATACTACGTCGCCTTGTTCGCGCGGGAAAACTCGGAAAAAAAACCGGCGAAGGGTTTTATGTGTGGAAATAATTTCTATTGGCAACCCGCTTTGAGGGAAAACTCGCAGGCCCCGCCAACACAATGGGGAAGCAGGCAAGGATCGCTGGTTTGACAGGGCTTTCCGGGTCCACAACAGCCCGTAACACCCTCCTCGGTGTCATAAGTGCACGTACCGTTGTTGCACTTATCTTTTGTACAATCGTTCTTATCTTCGCAATCTACGTCGGTATCGCAGCAGCCAGGACCTTTATTGTACTTGCAGATACCGTTTACGCACGTAACGATGTCGCACGGCTTGCCCGCCGTACAGGCTCCGTTGAGGTCCTTGTAGTCAGGCGCGCCGCTACTTTCGCAACAACCGGCCAACGGTAAGTTTTGGCAATACCCGGGTTCACCCGGTGTGGACCAAACGCATTCGTCCTGTGTACACGCATTGCTGTCATTGCAGGTTCCATCTGTCACACAACACGTCGGGATAAGCGTAAACGAGCAAGTATTGTCTTGGCAGGTGTCTTTGGTACAAGGTTTGTCATCGTTACAGTCAGTGTCAACGTTGCAGCACGTAGCACTGGGTTTCAGATAGTTGCAATACCCCCCCAAACACACGTCGTTGGTGCATGGATTGTTGTCGGCGCAGTCATCATCAACTTTGCAACACGGCTCGGTCGAAGCAGCGTGACTGCACAGCCCCTGTTCACACTTGTCGACGGTACACACGAGACCGTCACTGCAATCAGCGTCGCTTCCACAACAGCCTTCTGCGACTGGCTTGTAGATACAGTTGAAATTGTCGCAAAAATCCACTGTACACGCCGCGCCGTCATCACAATCCAGATTCTTCAGGCAGCATCCCAACTCCGTACTAATGCCAAAAGTGCACGTGTTGGCTTCGCACGTTTCAACTGTACAAACGTTTTTGTCATCACACTCCTCCGCTGTATTACAGCAAAAGGGATCGGCGACCGGGGTTATTTGGCAATACCCGTTTACGCACAAATCATCTGTGCAGGCGTCCTTATCATTACAGTGACTATCTTTGCCACAGGCCTTCTTCACTTTGTGCACGCATGTATTCTCGACACATAGATCCTCTGTACCTGGGTCGAGATCATTACACGACAATGCAGACTGGCAACACACCGCCGGGGCATCCGGACCCACCGATACGTCATATTTACACTGCTGGCTAAAACATTTGTCGTTGGTACAGGGATTGTTATCGTTGCATGCAACAGTCGACGTACAGAAGCACGACTTATCCATCAAGCTGACGATTGGATACACACATTTGTTGCCTAAACATACGTCTTTGGTTCAGAGATCATTATCATCGCATTGTTCATCCGTGTCACAACAGAATCCGTTCACTTTGACATGTTTGCATTCGTTCTTCTCACATGTGTCCACAGTACATTGTAACAGATCGTCGCATTCCACGTTGTCGTTGCAACAGTTTTCACTCGTTACAACATTTGAACAGTGGTATGCCAAATCGGAGCCGCACTTGTCGTCTGTGCATGCATTGTTGTCGTCGCAATCGGTATCGGCGACACAACATCCAATAGCTTGAGGTGTAGGATTCGTGGTGCATTTTCCTTCAATGCAGTAGTTTTCGGTACAATTATTCTGATCATCACACTCGGAATCGAATATGCATTCCGGACCGCTACCGATGTCGACACACTCCGGCGCCGTGGCGGTACATTCAGCATCCGCGAAACAGGAACACGAGACCGTATCAAGGTCGACCGACCCGGGAGCAGCACAGATTCCGTCAACGCACACGTAGTCTTTGGCACATGGGTTTTCATCGGCGCAGAGGCTGCCCGCAATCGCAGTACACTTGTTGTTCTCGTTGCAATAGGCGTCTTCTTTGCATTCGTCGTTGGTTTTGCAATCACCTTTTTCTCCGCCGCTGCTACATGCGAAGTTCGTACCAACCGCGATCCACACCACTACGCCACATGCCAGAACCATCCGAACATCATTCATTGACGTGCCTGCCCTCAAAAACCACTTCGTCATGTTTTGATAACGACCCAAACCGGCTTTAAAACTACAACAACTCAAACCATGTTGTGGCGGTCGAAGCCACAGATATCACCGTACCAAAAGCGCACCTGCACTATCAAGAAATGCCAACACTTTGCATTTACGAACCACAACTACCCAGCGCGGATTGCTGGTGTGCGATTCAAAGGAAAGGTGAGGCACCGCGGTCCACCACGACCGCGGCTTAACTCCGCACCCGAAATCGTCACTGCAAACTTTCTTTTTGCTTCCGCCAGAAAGAGCGATGCGTTCTGAACAAATTCCTGCGTTGAAAGGATTTGATATCCCCTCGCGTTGAGCGCCTCCAATGTGCATTGATTACGCTCGTACACCACTATCTTACCAGGTGCCAACGCGAATGCATTGGATCCATCACTCCACTGCTCACGGGCCTGCTGAATGGGGTTGGTGCCACCGCATGGCACGGGATCCAGTGCAAACCCATCCTGTGCAAGCGCAGTCAATAATGACACCCCCATGGGCTTTAAATACGGGGCGTGATCCTCTGGAGTCCATCGTGTTATCTTACATTGCTCGTCGAGTGCCCCGGTTGAAGGTGCCACAACCGGCAAGTACGCCAGACATTCGGTTTCGGAGATTTGCGTAAATACGGTATCCAAATGCATCGCCGCACGACGGCGGGGCAGTTCAACCACATACACAACCTGCGCTCGTTGCTCGAATAAGCGGCGCGCTAATCGATAGGCGCCAGTCAGCGTTGTACGTATGCCCACGCCAATCACGATGACCTCGGCGCTTAGCACCAGAACGTCTCCCCCCTCCAGTGCGATGTCGTCCGACAATGGATCGTTGTTCTCCGGCAAAACGTCAATGATATGAATGTCCGAAAAACCGGGGTGATGCCGCAACACCTCACGCATCATACTGATTTCACGCTGGCGTGCCGGTTCTCGAGCATACGACAATACCACGCTATCCCCAATAACTGCCGCAATATCACGCACAAACATCAAATTTGGGGACGGCCACTTGAATATTCGTTGACCGGTTGCTGGGTCCGTACCGGAAATCAGGACTCGAGCCAGGTGGTCCGGCTCCATGTCGCGAATTCGCCAAACGGTTTCGGGAGCCAATGTCCAGCCAAACTGCGCTGCATCCGCTGCGATTGCGGCGTCAATCACCGCCGACCGGCCGGGATCTTTGTACAAAACTGTCCTCAACCACCTGCCAACGCTGATGATCCCTCCTGGCGCAGCGGCAGCGGCCAACACACGAACCAACTCATCGTGCTCTTTCTGGAGGAGCGGCAACAACACGAGGTCGTCGTAAAGTAAATAATCCGTGTTTTTTTGAAGAGTACCGTCTTCGAACACACGATGCGGCGCGATATTGTCAGGAAGAACGGCGTCCAATTCCGCTCCGGGGCGATGGACAACCACACGCTCCAAACGGCTAATTTCACCAGGAATATGTGGCCTGATGTCCACATGAGACGCCAACATCAACTACTCCATGGTGCATCATCCACCTGATGACATGCTACATAACACCGCCGCCAACCGCGGTGGTCCCAATGGGAAGTCGGCTGTTTTGTTTTATCGCGTGTAAAAAGAAGCCCTTAAGGAAGGGTGACGAGTTTGACGTGAATACCGCCTTTGGGACCACCTGAAGATTCTTCTTCGCCAAGGGTAAGGGGAAGCGCAATGGCCACCGCCGCCCCAGCAACACCAACACCAATCAGCGTCCAGAACCACCATTCATTGACAATGCTTTCGTCCTCTTCACCGCCGGTATTAAAAATCTGAGAATTGGGGTCAATAACGTCCGTTGTTCCTAAATTCCCAGAAACAGGCAAAGCCACAGACCGGATCAGAGGCATCGACAACGGCACTGCACCGGCATCCGAAACCGTACCCGCCCCGGTCTGCCCTTCGATAAATAACCGTATATTATCGAGGAATTTCGCATCTGGAGCGATTGTGGCCGATGTGGGTGCAACGTCCCCACTTAGGCGCACTGTAAATCCGTCCAGAATGAACTCGCCTTGTTTGTTTTTATCCACACGAAGCAGAATCACCTCATCAGCATTGGCTGCCTCTTTCAGATTCTGCGCCGCCACGCCGACCCCCTTGGCGTTCCATTTACGTTGCACATCCTTCAAGCTGCTTTGCAGCACCGGCAAACTTGGCGCTGCAGCCAGTTCGACCATCTTGTCGACCGTGCCACCAGGAGGAACCGCTACGAACTCAGCCCACTTCCAATGGCCGTCTGCAAATACTGTCACATAATGCTCACCTGCAGTAAGATTATTAACGGTTAATGGAGCGTAGCCCTGCAGTTTTCCGTCAACAAATACTTCCGCGCCATCGGGCAATGTCTTGACCTGAATCGAGCCGCTGGCTTCGGCCGCAGTATCTCGCACGACTTGTTCAAACGCCTCCTGTGCCTCGGGGGTATACGCGTATTCGACGCTGCTCTGCATAGGGTAAACCAACAACGACTGCCGCATGAGTCGCGCGGCTTCCTGTTGCGTGCCCGTAAGTAGCTTGGCAACACCCAGACCTTTTGCCGCGTGGCCCAGCAGACGCATATCGGCGCCCCCAGGGCTGGCCAACAACATATCATAGGCGGTTTGGTAGCGGTTCAGAGCCTCCTCGCGATAATTCGGATACACGGCGGGGTCTTTGTTTAACCATTCGTTACCATTTTCAACCAGGCTCGCCGCACGGACTAGGTTATCGGGATTTCGCGCAGGGGCCGCGTCGGCAAAAGCAACGCCATCTAACTTAGCAACCGCTCCCCGTAACATACTTTGCAACACAAGGCTCTCCTGAGCAATTGCTGCATTTTTGGGTACCGCAAACAACGCAACACGTCGAGCGGGCGTTTTCGCCGGAGCAACTACATCCACTGGTGCCTGTTGAATCGGAACCGGTTCATTTGCCGGATTTTGCTGTTCTGCTGGGGTCGGTTGGTCTGGTTGTTGTGCCATTACATGCCGTGAAAACGGCACGACCGATGCGACGTTTGCCATTGCGGCTAACGCCACCAGGGTCACCCACTGTCGGAGCACGGGTCGTTGGGTCCAATCGATGGACATTAGTTTCCTCCTTCGCCTTTAACGGGAACCAGCGCATCACAATAACGAACCATCCCGGGAACAATCAACTCACTTAACATCTGCTCCGCCTTCGTTAGGTCTTCTGCGGCGGAAATGCCGCCACCCAAATACAACGCATCGTTCTTAAGCGACAACGCGACATGACCTGCTCGGGCGGCAAACCCACCAGTAGGCTGAGGTTCCGACGCAAACGTCAAAGCGTCAGCGTCAAAATAGGCCACCTGATCCGTTGCCGATCCATTGAGTCCCAAAAATCCGCCTACAATAGTTACAACTTTACCGTCGTGGGACGTTGCTGTGTGGAAAATCCGTGGGTTAGGAAATCCAGTTCGGGCACTCACCGCCAAGGTTGGACTATTTCCGCCTGGGTTTGTGTAAGTAATAAGATAAGCAAACGAGTTTTCCAGCCGTGTGAGTTTTTTGTTACTGTCCAGCGCTACTCCGCCAAGGGCAAGGAAACGATCCTGACCGAGTGCGGTCATGGAGTGGAAATAGGTTCTCTCTGGAATATCACCAGTGATATCGAGGTCCGCAAAAGTAACGCTTGATTTACCGCTGGTGCGCGTGTTTCGAAGCAAGGACGCTTTGGGATCATTCAGACTCCCTCCCCACAGCAAATAAACCTCAATGGTGTTCCCCGACACGTTTTCATTCTTAACAAAGGTCATTGTGTGACCTGATCGTGGCACAAAATCGCTGGCGAGAATCGTGGGATCGATTGTGCTCGTGGCAACATTAAAAAACTCAGCATCCTTGTAATCGCTTTCGGGGTTCGGCCACCGTCCTCCGCCTGTAATGACAATTTCTTCTGATCCGATTCGATTAACAACTGGAAAGACTCGTTTGAGCATCATCGCTTGCCCTTGAGTGACAACGGGCGGATCTTGTTTGAAGTCGATGATCTCCACCGTGTTGAGACCTGCTTTCGAATCATATTTGAGTGCGAGATCCGCGTCGGCTGGTCTCCAGAGCAACTCACTGGCTCCTCCAAGGACCACTGCTTTTTCCAGCGCGGGAACGTAAACAACCGCGTGAGCCCCTCTACCCTCCAGCAATTCCGGACCTTTTGAAACCTGGCCGGTCGCGGGGTCAATG
Source organism: Myxococcales bacterium (assembly GCA_013360285.1). GTDB lineage: Bacteria > Myxococcota_A > UBA9042 > JABWCM01 > JABWCM01 > JABWCM01. The sequence continues at coordinate 7,820 of JABWCM010000079.1, read as the reverse complement.
AAATAGGTACCTTTGCTGCCGGAAGCCAGAAGAAACTTGTCGGTTGAACCTTGGCCATCCGGAACCAAACCAGTAAATCCTCCGGTCACAAAAACCCGTCCGTCCGGAAGTTCAACTGCAGCCGAAAACAGCCGATGATTGGGCTTTCCGGCCGCGTCAAGCGACAAACACGCCGACTGATTGTAAGGCACAAGAACCATGTCGACGTCGGTGGTTTTGTCTACAGAAACCTTCACGTTCTTACGCCGAGACAGAAAAGCCGGTTGCCCGCCGGAAAAACCGACCACGGTAACTTCGTAGGAATCGTTCACCGGGATTTTTCGCACAAACAAGTCCGTCGCGGGACTTGCAGACTTGTCAAACAGTTTACGAATCCCGAATGTCCCGTCACCCAGTTCAAGCGGTGCCTGACCACACACACGATAACTATCGACAGCGCTCGCCTTTGTACCGGCACACGCACTCTCCAGCGGAGCAACAACAATGGCCAGTGGGGTATCCCCCTGCGCCTGGTCATCTGTACCGCCACCGTAGTCACAACCGAACAACACAGTTGCAAGCACCACCCACGATAACACCCTCGAAATATATCCCATCAGACTCGCCTTTTTATTTGAATTTCCGACAGTTACAAGTGAACGCAGTATGCTACACGACCACCGGGTCATCTGTCAAATTCGCCCGAGTACGATCACGAACGATCAAGTTTGTGCAAAGAGGCGCGGACGGATAAACCCGGATTTCTCACGGGTTTGCGGGCGAGAGTGTCGAGGCGCCGGCGGATTTGGGAATGGTGAACGTCTTTTGCCCATAGGTACAGCACACGCTGTTGAGGACGAAAAAGATCTATCATCTAAGTTGTGGTATTTTTAGATGAATTCCACGCCCTGGCTGCCTTTGGCCGTCTCGCCCGGAAAACTCCCTGCGCCATATTCCCGATATGACTCAGGATTTTTCCGGACACGATCCGGCTCAAATCCGGCTGGCCAAAAATTCCCCTAAAAAACACCAGCCACCTAGGGCGTGTAGAACTCAATTCGCCACACACCCGCTGTCTGTCTCAGTGTGATGGGCGGATCGGATTTCTTTTCATCGTAAGAACGTAAAAATAGCTTAAGTTGGCCGGGTTCCGGTGTCAGTTCGCGACAAATTCGATATACTAGCGGATTTTCCGAAACAATGTACTTCCGTACATGTTCTCGTGCACGTGGCCAATACTGCTGACGAACCCAACCCCGTTCGTGCTGAGCCATAAAATGCCCGTAAAAGCGCTCAAATGCTGAATCTCCGTCAGGCTCCAGCGCAGCATTCAAAATATCAGCGACAACCCATTCCGCGGAGCCTTCTGGCGGATTCCGTACTTCACGATTTACCGGACAGTGGGGGCGTGGGGCAGCATGATCGATACCTTTGGATACAACGCCTGGATACAAAGACCCCTGCTGTCCACCCGCGTCGGTTGTTGCCTGTGTCGCGGAATCCGCCGCGGACGAAGAACCTTCCCGCGTGACAGTGGAAACGGGAGCATTTGCCCTGTTTGCCGTTTCCAATGGTGTTCCCTTGCGGTCGCCATACGGGCTTTTTCCGCAACCCGCCACAATAATCAAACATTCGACCAGCAGCACAACGCGCAGCAGCGTGAAGAACCGCGTAAAATGCGTCTGAACTTCGATTTTTCTTAAGTTATTCACAACTCCCACAGTTGCCTCCAAATTAGTCACGAAAGTCGCACCAAGGATGACACTCTTTCGATGACCCTCCAAGAACATGTCGATATACCGTCTTTGTTACCTTGGTCCGTCGACGGTCTTTCCCTTCGACCATACACAGACAACATTTAGGCTTATCACAGGATGGCCTTTGCTACTAACTTCAGCACGGTTTATAACCCGAGTAGTAAAGTGGATTCTGTCCTTTTGTACCGTCGATTCCCATTCCCGAACGAGAAATGTCATGACGATTCAACGCGCCGACTCCGCCACGCCTTCCACAAATCTCTATCTGCTGGACGGCGCGAATCTAATGTTCCGGGCTTACCACGCCATTCGTAGTCTTACCAACAGTAAGGGGTTTCCCACAAACGCACTTTACGGATTTACGGCTATGTTACTGAAGCTACTGCGAACTGAACACCCGGACTACATCGGGATCGTGTTCGATGCAAAAGGTCCGACGTTTAGGGACCAGGCGTTCGCAGACTACAAAGCAAACCGAGAGGAAATGCCGGCGGATCTTCGCCAACAGGTGCCATACATCCGCAAAATTGCCGAAGGTTTTCGTATTCCGTTTGTCGAACAATCCGGGTACGAGGCTGACGATCTAATCGCGGCGCTAACCCGGAAAGCGTCAGAACAGGGTATAGGCGTGTGTATTGTGTCCAGCGACAAAGACCTTGCACAACTGGTCGGACCGGGAGTCGTAATGCTCGATACCCTCGCCGACAAACGTTATGACACCGCCGGTGTGTTGGAGAAGTGGGGGGTGCGACCGGATCAGATACGAGACTACCTTGCGCTGGTAGGCGACACTTCCGATAACGTACCCGGAGTCACAGGAATCGGCTCAAAAACCGCAGTTGAACTGCTGACTCAGTTCGGAACACTGGCCGGAATTTATTCAAATCTAGACAAAATCGCTGGAAAAAAGCGTGAGAAGCTTGAATCCGGTAAAGAATCTGCCGAACTTTCGTTTTCGTTGGTAAGCCTTACCGACAATATCCCACTGGACGACGTCACATGGGACAAGTTGCGCCTCGATCCGCCCGACAAAGCGCTTCTGACAACCCTGTTTCAGGAATTGGAGTTCAAAACTTTTCTACGTGAATTCCACGTGGAAAATCCCGATCCCCCGGGACTTCCCGTGATCGTTCGGACAACATCAGACCTGGAAAGCGCCAAAAATACAATTCTTTGTGCAGAACGAATGGCAATATCCTTCGCGTTTAGCCCCCCGTCACCCATGAACGCCCAAATTTATGGAATAGGGATCACAATAAACGGACAAGACGCCCCCAATAGCGGATACTATTTCCCAACACTGAACACGTCGTCGTCTGATTCCTCCAAACCATCATATGATCAAGTCATGGATACCCTGAGAACGATTCTGGCACATCCAGGCATTCCGAAATGTTTACATGACTACAAAGCACAGCTAATCGTTGCAAAGAATCATAAAATTACTCTAAACGATGTCCGATTTGACGTTATGTTAGCGAGCTACCTTATCGACCCGGGCCGATATGCTCACACCCTTGCAAACATTGCACTCGACTGGCTGGAGACAAAAATCACTCCTCGCGACGAAATCGGCGGAAAAGGCAAAAACAAAAAAGAAATGGGGGATATTGACGCAGAAACGCTCGGCAAGCTGATCATCGACGAATCCGTTGCGTGTTTCAAATTATGGGACCCGATGAAAAGCAAACTTGATCCAGAGTTGTGCGCGTTACACGACGATATGGAACTCCCGCTCAGCGAAACTCTCGCAAAAGTGGAGTCAAAGGGCATTTTGTTGGATTCCAGTTCACTGGAAGTTATGGGAAAGGCGTTGACCGACCAAATATTCCTCCTGGAACAGGAAATTTTCTCCATGGCCGGTGAAGAATTCATGATCGGCTCGCCCAAACAACTCGGCGGCATCTTGTTCGAGAAACTTGGGCTTGCGGCACAAAAGCGCACAAAAACGGGAATTTCGACAGATTCAACTGTTCTTGAGGCTCTCGCGGACCAACACCCCATTTGCCAGCGGGTTTTGGACTGGCGGTCACTTACCAAACTAAAGAGCACTTACGTCGACGTGCTCCCGCAGCTTGTCCATCCTATCACTCACCGGATCCACACGGAACTCAACCAGGCGGTCGCCGCAACAGGCCGCCTCTCGTCCAGCAACCCAAATCTTCAAAATATACCGATTCGCACCGAAATCGGGCGGACAATTCGCAAGGCGTTCATCGCTCAACCTGGGTTCGTCTTCCTGTCAGCGGATTATTCACAAATCGAATTGCGCCTGCTTGCCCATATCGCCGATGACCACAATTTGTGCCACGCTTTTGTCCAGGGAGCGGACATTCACCAACGTACGGCGTCCGAGGTTCTGGGTGTCCTGCCGGAGTTCGTAACAAAAGAAATGCGTCGACAAGCAAAAGCCATCAACTTTGGTATTCTGTACGGTATGGGCGCCTTTCGTCTCGCCCGGGAGTTGGGAATTTCCCGATCTGAAGCTGATCGGTATATCAGCAACTACTTTGCCCGATACCCAGGAGTCCAACGATACTTGGAAGCCACTGTCGAGACTGCACGAAATACCGGTGAAGTACGCACGTTGTTTGGTCGGAGACGCAGACTGCCGGACATCACATCCAGTAACCACATCGTACGCGCGGCGGCAGAACGTATGGCTGTCAACACCCCGATTCAGGGATCCGCGGCCGACCTCATCAAGCTTGCTATGATCCACCTCGATCAACGTTTGGAGAAGCAACAACTTGCGGCGGACATCGTGCTGCAGGTCCACGACGAGCTTCTCCTCGAAGTCCGGCAAGACGTGGTGGCGGAAACCAAGGAACTGGTTGTCGATGTGATGCAAAACGTTGTAGCACTCAAAGTCCCTCTCGTAGTCGATGTGCACGTAGGTCGCACCTGGAGCGACGCTCATGGGTAACGAATGGTCTCCAGAGTCAGGAGGCGAAGATATTGAGAGCTTACGCCAACGGGTACGCTTGCTCGAAACGCGTCTTGGCGAATCCAACGCGCAGTTGGTCGCAATTCAGGAAATGGGTGCAGCATTAGGTTCGACGATTAATCTAGATCGCATCTTAGCGGTGATATTGAGTAAGATAACGGAGTTACTCGGTGCCGACCGCAGCACCCTTTTTCTACTTGATGAAAGTCGACAATTTCTAGTGGCAAAAATCGCACAAGGATTGGACATCGGCGAGCGCGACAATGAACTCAAGTTGCCAATCGGCGAAGGAATCGCGGGTTGGGTCGCAAAAACCGGTAACACAGTCAATATCAAAGACGCATATCGCGACAAACGGTTTAATCCAAGTCGCGACCGTCAATCCGGCTACCGCACGACCTCCATGTTGTGCCAACCGATGCGAAATTACCGCCACGAAATCATCGGAGTCGTCCAGGCTCTCAACAAACAATCCGGGTACTTTACGGTCGATGACGAAAGAATGCTGGCGGCGCTATCCACCCAGGCCGCGATCAGTGTTGAAAATTCCCAGCTTTATGTTTCGATGATGGCGAAAAACATCGAACTGCAAGACGCTAAAGAGAAACTGCAACAAAAAACCGAAGAGCAGGACGCCCTGTTGCGAATTGAAGAGGTTGTCAGCACGGTATTGGACTTGGATTCGGTACTGGAACGGGTCCTGGAGCGCGCAAGTCAAATTATTCCCAGTGAGGCCGGCTCAATATTGCTCAAAGACCGTACAACCAACCAGCTTGTGTTCCGAACTTCGCGAGGACCGTCTGCAGACGCAGTAAAGCGGCTAAAACTGGAACCCGGAACTGGAATTGTCGGCTGGGTGGCGCAAACGGGCAAAAGTGTACTGACCAATGACGTAGCGAATGACCCCCGACATGCGAAAGGAATCGCAGAAACGTTGGGCATGCGCGTACATACAGCAATTTGTGTACCCATCATCGCCCACCAGGAGGTATTGGGAGCCATTCAACTTTTGGATCGAAAACGCCCCAAAGGGCAATACACGGAGGATGACTTAAAATTACTAACACTTATTTCCGGTCAAGTCGCCAAAGCTATTGAGGCCGCTCACGCGAGAGACGAATTGATCAATCAAAACCGCATGATCGCAATCGGCCAAATGCTAAGTGGAATCCTTCACGACTTTCGGACACCCATGACGGTTGTGCGAGGAAATGTACAATTGATGGAGCGAGAAAACGACCCGATTGAACGACGCCACCACCGGGCGATCATCGAAACACAAATCAGGCACTTAGACACCATGACACGGGAGGTGCTCGCTTATGCGCGTGGAGAAAAGAACCTGTTGCTACGAACCGTTCATCTGAACTCCTTTTTCGCGGAAGCAATGGATGTACTACGGCCGGAATTCGCCGAGAGGCAGGTAAACCTAAGAGTGGCGCTAAACTACGCGGGGGATATCCGAATGGACGACGTGAAGATGCGACGTGTTTTGTTTAACTTAAGCAGAAATGCCCTAGAAGTGTTGCCCGCCGGCGGCACGTTTGAAGTCGAAACCACATTGGTCGGCACCGATGTTGTATTTCGTTTTTCCGACAACGGGCCGGGTATTCCCGAAGAAATTCGCGACCGCCTGTTCGAGCCGTTTGTGACACGGGGCAAACAATATGGCACGGGCTTGGGTTTGGCCATCGTAAAACGAATTGTCGACGAACATCACGGAACCATCAAATTTGAGACATCTCGGCTACACGGCACATCTTTCGTCATTTCTTTGCCACGTTTTGGCGACACGCCAGTACAACCTTCTTCGGACGTTACCCAATGAGTCTATACGAATTTCTGGAAAAGGGTGGGCTGCTGATGATTCCACTCGTTTTCATGTCGGTAGTTTCGATATCGATCTTTCTGGAACGAATGTGGGCACTACGCCGCAGTGTCATCGCACCGTTGGGCCTAGGCCAGGCCGTCCGGACATTGATTCGCGGCAAAAAATTTGATGAGGCGGAAGCGTTATGTGAGCAAAGTGGAACCGCCCTTGCACGCATTGCAATGGTTGGAATCAGGCACCGGGGGCGTCACCGCGCTATCATCAAAGAGTCGATGGAGGAACGGGGAAACGCCGAGGTCAGTCATATGGAGCGGCGTACTGGTGCGATTGCCACTGTTGCCACCATAGCACCCCTCCTGGGCCTCTTGGGGACGGTAACTGGAATGATTACCGTTTTCCAAGACATTTCCGCGGTGGCCGACCCGGAAATGAGTACGCTGGCCGGTGGTATTTGGGAGGCACTGATCACCACTGCCGCAGGGCTGACAGTGGCGATCCCTGCTTTTGCGCTGCATCGGTTTCTTATTTCGCGTGTTGACCGACTTTCGCTCGAAATGGCCGACGAGTCGCTGAAGATACTGGAAACACTTGACGAAATCCTTTCCTCGACACGTCCAGCCACCGTACCGAACGCACACCACGTTGAGGTGGAGTCGTGAAATTTCGTCGTCGTCATCGAAGCCGCATCATGGAGGCGATCATTGATGTTACCTCGCTCATTGATGCCGCGTTCATCCTGATCATTTTTTTGCTGATTTCGACAAGTTTCAAAAAAACAGAGTTTGCATTTACCCTTGATCTCCCCACAGCAACTGGTGAACAAATCGTAGTGACGTCCGCCGACCACAGCGTTTATGTAACAAAAGACGGAACGTACTTCTATCTTAACAAAAACAACACCAAAGCGATGTCAGCGGGGACACGTGCCGGTACGAGACAGTCGGTTGATGAGCTTCGAAAAACCCTGGAGCAGATCGCGAGAGACACCCCGGACATCGTCTTAAGTATTCTCGCGGAACAAGACACAGACTACCAACGGATTGTAGACGTGATGAATGAAGCAAGCGTCGCCGGAATTCGACACATCCAACTCCCGTACGACCGTCCACAGTAATCCGCATCAACACCCCATCGTTTACTGGAAAAACACGCATTGCGATTGCTAATCTGGATTTCTCACCGTGGTCGTAGCCTCAAGCTAGGTGTGTGGTGTTTTTAGATGAAATTTTTGTCCTGGCCGCCTTTGGCCGCCTCGCCCGCAAAAATCCCTGCGCCATATTCCCGATATGACTCAGGATTTTTCCGG
>JABWCM010000078.1 GCA_013360285.1 Myxococcales bacterium | reverse complement strand
ATGATTTTTACGGGGCAACAGAGCTGGGTTGGGTAACATTGGTCAACGGGGAAGAAATGGTCGAACGTCCCCGTACGGTGGGACGACCGATCGCGGGGCAGAACATCCGCATCCTGGATGAACGGGGCGAAGTGCTGAAAACGGGAGAAACCGGCACCGTGTACGTCAAAAACGACCAGACCATGAGCGGTTATCTTAACGATGCGGAGGCAACCGACCAAACAAAACGTGACGGTTGGATGTCCGTTGACGATACCGGGTGGTTGGATGAAGACGGTTATCTTTACCTTAGCGGTCGAAAACGAGACATGGCCATCGTAGGGGGGATGAATGTCTATCCCATGGAGATCGAAGAATGCCTAGCCAAACACGAATTCGTACTGGAAGTCGCGGTGGTGGGAGTCGCGGATGACGAGCTTGGGGAACGGCTGATTGCTGTCGTAGTCGTTCGTAATCGAGACGCGTTCAACGCCGACACACTCATTCAACACGCACGTGAGCAGTTATCCGCCTACAAAGTGCCTAAACGAGTCGAAATTGTCGACCAATTGCCACGAAATCCCACAGGAAAGGTGTTAAAGCAACGGCTTCGTGAGCAGTTTGCGTCGCGTTAGCTCAGGTTTTTCACTAGCTTGCGGGGAGAACCTCGAGACGCCGGCAGATTTGGGCATAGTGGGCTATCTCGGCTCGGAAGCAACAGCGCCCCGTTAAGGATAAAAAGCCGAACGGTGGGGAGAAATGCGGGCCGGTTAACCAACAAACGAACCAGGTTCGTCAACCAACCACTCACCGGTAGTGACGGCACTTCCCGCACCAACATGAAGCACTTCTTTGGGGTGATAAAGCAAATAGTCCATGTCGGGAAATATGCTGTCTTTCCATTCCAATTCACAAACAAACGCCGGGTCGACGTGATGATGGTCCAGCGCATCTGCGAGAGTCTGAAAACGATAGATGTGTTCACGCGTACGCCGTTCAGCGTATTCCACCATCGTGCCGCTGTTCATGATAAAAGCCCAATCGCTCGATTGTGCTAACATAAGTTCGCGTGCTGCTTGGTTTAGAGCCCTGCGTTGTAGTGGTGTCGGATTACTGAACAGTTGCGCAAGCGATACCATACGTTCTTCGCATTGATGTAAGTACGGATAGATCCACTGGTTTGTTTTGTTGACCCATACTTGAAAATAGCCGTTGGCCCCCCAACTAGACAACGCGGGAATGGTCCGCTGATGCGTGGTCTCACCGTGAAGATATTCCTCCGGAGTTGTGATTTGGACATCTTTGTAAAACAGATGAGCAACACGAAACATCTGTTCAAGAAACAGCGGTCCCTCGTACCACCAATGACCGAACAACTCCGCATCATAGGGTGCGACGGTATGGGGAGGAACCCCAAGCGTGGTTTTGAGGCGCAGAGCCTGGGAATGGCGGTTGGCCATGAAGTGGGCGGCGTGTTCGGCGGCCCGCTTATGGGCTCTGGAAGGAATGTAAGGCTCCTTGTTGCCTAACGGAACCTTTCCGGTAATACGATGATACTTGACTCCAATATTGCGTCGTATTCCGTCGCTATGCAATGTTCGTTTCACACGGTCATAGGGAAGGTCATAACCCAAATCGCGATAAAATTCTCGATACCATGGATCTCCAGGATAGCCCTGTTCGCTGCTCCAAACCTGATGAGAACATTCAGGATCCCTCGCAAACGCCAGCGTATTCGCAGGAGTCACCACCGGACGTGATGGACCGAGGCGCGCGGGCGGAAAACCACGAGTTAATCCGTGGGTTTCGAGGAAAAAAAACCGGATGCCTGACTGGGCGACGACCGCATCCAACCCCGGTGCAAAAGCACATTCCGGCAACCACATTCCCTTCGGACGGCGACCTAGATGACGAGCATATACCCTGGCGCCCATTTCGATCTGTGCTCGGCGGGATTCGTCTGTGGCACATAGCGGTAACATAGCGTGAGTTGCCGAACACGTAATGAGACAAAGCGAACCGTCGTCAGCAAACCGCCGAAACGCACCCAACAAATCACGTCGACAATGATCTTCGTAGTAATCCCGCACTTCAACAAGGGTAGTCGCTGCATCCTGCGCCGCTTCAGCAAACGGAGTGCTACGTTGTAAGTGTGCTTCGTGTTGCGCCAACTCCACCAACCGATGCAACCGCAACAAACACCGATCCTGCAACAAAGGATCGGCAAGCAGCTCACATAACGGTGGCGTCAACGACATGGTCAGACGAAACGGAACATCGTCACGGCGAAGTCGTTCCATGGTCAACAGCAACGGGACGTAACACTCGACTATGGCCTCATAAAGCCAATCTTCCTCCAAAAAATCGGGATATTCCGGATGACGTACAAACGGAAGATGTGCGTGCAGAACAAGGGACAAATAGCCGGTAAACCTCACGAGCGGCTTCCCATGACCAGATCCGAAGCACCGCCTGGGGATTTCCAGTCCGGGTGCAGGCTTTCCCAGGTAGTTATACCCGAAACAGGAGCGCTTGCCGCTTGCGGAGCGCCACTGCCGGTACGTGCGTTGACCTCAACCCAAGCCTCCGTCGCAGGAGCGCGTAGTCCAGGCTCCCCGATACCTGAGTGAGACAAAGGCTCAACAACTGCCTCCATACCGGTGTCTGCGGACAGATGGATGTGTATTACATCGGAAACAGGTAGAAACAGTTCACCTTCGTTACCAAATCCGGGTACACGAAAAGAATCCGGCTGATTTGTTTCTGTTTCCGCAGTCACTTCCCACGTATGAACAATCGGGCCCGGAGGGGGTTGCCAATACAAGTGGGTATGCGTTGGGTCAACAACCATGGCACGTGTAACGGGTCGATTGGTAAGGGAAGGGAGTTGTGGGCCTCGTTCGATATAAGGTTCCGCTTGTGCAGAGGATCGGCTGCTTCGTGTGGTCACCGGAGAGTCCTCCGGTTCACCCTCGGTCGCCTGGGACACATCCATGGTTGATATTTCTTGTGGCATACCTCGCAACAAATCCGCTTCTGCTATTTCCGTCTCTGGTGCTTCGACTGCCGAGGTGAGCGTAAACGCGACCGAGTCGGGCATCGATGATCCGACGCCACCGGTTTGCGCTTTTGCAGAGGTACCGGGTTGCTGTTCAGAGACGCCCGACGACGATTCGTTGACGGTCACCAAATCGGCAACTTCCAGGTTTTTTTCGTTCTCTATGTGAACAATTTGTTCATCTAAATTACCATCAAGCACAGACAAAACACCGGCCACCGAGTCGGAATGCTGTTCGATAAAACCAATCAAGTCTGCCTTGCGAAGCCGTGAATAGTTGGTCAGATTGAGCGATTGTGCCAACTTTCTGAGCTCAGCCACAGACATTTCATTTAATTTCGCCACGTTACTCACAGATTGCCTCCTCTGTTTTGGGTTGTTCGTCATCCTCGGGCATCGGACGAAGCAGAATCATTCTTTTTTCCAGCTCCAAAAAATTGCGGCGACGAATTTCCTGCATGTCGTCGCCGTGTGTCTCCATTGCTGCGCGTGCTTCATTCAGGAGTTCCGCATAATTTTTCGAAACGACAGCGGAATCGGGAATCTGGAGTGTGTCAAGAAGGACTTGAACCTGCCTCCGACACGTCATTTCCGAGAATATTTCGTCAACAACAGCATCTACGGACAAAAAAACACCACAACCATCAACAATATCGACGTAGATTCGCAGATTGTCCCGCAGCCACATTTCGCGGGCTCGCACAACAACCGTATTGGGCAGAGCTGGGGGATTTTCGTAGTTGGCCTCGGGTTGTGCCCGTGCATATGCCGATGGAATCACACGAGTTTGTTGATATTCGACAAGAATTGGCTGCCGGGTTGGCCGTTGAATGCGGATCTCGAGTATGGGCAACCCAATTTGCCTGCGGATCAACACTCCGCCACCGTTGGAATCCCGGAGTATCCATTCATCCCGCTGGTGTAAAATCCCATAGTATTCGTCGGCGTGTTCGGCTAGGTACTGACGAGTAATCGTTTGTTCCGGCAGTTCCGCGCGGGTATGAACAATCGTTTCCTGGATCCATTCCATTGGTTTGACTCATAACGTGTGTCGATGGTTACGACACTGTGGCATCACGTGTAAAACACCGCTTCCGTGGGAGTCAAGCGAAAGGTTGGGTGACCAGCAAAAGTCAGCCGCTCGATTTTCAGCCGGTGCGGGTAAGATTCGTCATAACGTTGGTCACAAACGCCCTATGCGAAACACCACCAATTCGCCATCCGGGAGAATTTTGCTATCGACAGTGGTGCCATATATGGCATAATACGATCATGCGTGAGCCTATCTCCTCCTGCGCTCTCTCTCCTGATGGTCTGTCGCCGTCAGGGGAGAGAGCGTTTTTGAAATGGGCAGGTGGAAAACGGCAACTCATTCCTCAACTTGTATCTCTTCTTCCACCAATTCTGCCTGAAAATAGTTATTTTGAGCCATTTCTTGGCAGCGGAGCGTTGTTTCTGCATCTAGTGGCCACCGGACTCATCAAACCCACTCAAGCAAGACTGAGTGACAACAATGAAAAACTGATGGCAGCCTGGACCGACGTGCAAACCAAAATCGGCGAAGTCATTGAACACCTTCAGAACATCGCAGCCAACTACAACCACGCCGATCCTGCCTGCTATTACGCTCTCCGTGACCGATACAACACCTGTTCGGAATCGGGCACCGAGCGCACCGCCCTGCTCATCGCACTGAACAAAACCTGTTTCAATGGTTTGTACCGGGAAAGCAAAAAAGGTCTGTTCAACGTTCCCCGCGGGAACTACAAAAATCCCAACATCGTGCCCGAAACTACCCTGAAAGCTGTGCATATCGCGCTACAAGGAGCCGAGTTGACGACCGGATCTTTCGAAAAGACGTTAGATTGGGCAAAACCTGGAGATTTTGTGTACTTTGACCCTCCCTACGAACCGCTGAGCCAGTCCAGCAGTTTCCGGGCCTATCACAAGAACGGGTTCAACAGAACCGACCAACAGCGCCTCGCCGAATTGGTCGACCAACTCACAAAACGCGGTGTCAACGTTATGCTTTCCAATTCAACAGCACCGTTCATTATACAACTGTATCCGCAACGGGATGGCCTACGCTTGCATCGAGTCACCGCCACTCGATTTATCAACTCAAACAAAGACAAACGTGGTGCGATTCAAGAATTGGTTGTAACCAATTACAAGATTAACGCGGATTCCCCAAAAACTTGAGACGAACCCGGATTTCTCACTCGTCTTCGGCGATCTCACTGCGAATCCTATCGAGAAATCCGGACTAATCACGGGAATATGTAGGGTTGTGCCACGACAAATCGCCATGTTCGGACAGGGTACGCATGTCATGAGCAAATTGCCGTTCCAATTCGTTCATTGCATTTTTTGCCATTTCGACGCGACGTTTTTCATCGGCCATGTGCGGAAGCATTCTCTCAAGCATGCCAATATTCATCCGGCGAAATCGATTTGCGCGTTCGTTTGCCTCATATTTGCCGACACCCAACGCAGATAAGGCAGCTCGTCCAACAACAAGAGCGCTTTCGAAGGTTTCACGCTCAACGATATCGACTCCCCGGTTACGAAGCTCATAATAGTGGGGGACGTTACGTGCCCTGGCCACGATTTTAAGGCCGGGAAACGCTTCTAGTAGCGTATCGACAAGGGCCACGCTTGTGTCCGGATCATCGATTGCGAGCACAAAAACTTTTGCTTTTGCCGCGCCCGCAGCATGTAACAAATCGAGGCGAGTTGCATCTCCATAATAAACACGAAACCCAAACTTCCTCAGCAAGTCGATTTGGTCAGGATCATGGTCCAATACAGTCGCTTTGACCCCGCTTGCGAGCAGAAGTCTGCCAACAATCTGCCCAAATCGACCAAATCCAGCTATGATCACCGAAGCGCTGTCGTCCTCAATGGTGTCTGCGTCACGTTGATTTTCGTTCCGTTTGGTCAAAAACCGATCATGGGCAATCAACCACACTGGTGTGAGGGCCATCGACAACGCGACGGTCAAGGTCAACAATCCGTCCCATGGTGCCGGCAATACGCTGGCGGTCCGAGCGACACCAAACACAACGAAAGCAAACTCCCCTCCCTGGGCCAACAATGCAGCGAATAACCATCTCTGTTTGGCCGGAATTTCCAATGGTCCGGCGATCCACCGCAACATCCCCAGTTTGATGAAAGAAAATGCTCCCAACAAACCCAAAACAACAAGCGGCTGCTCGATCAGCAAACCGAAATCTATGCTCATTCCGACCGCGATAAAAAAAAGGCCCATCAGCAGACCTTTGAACGGTTGAATGTCGGTCTCCAATGCATGGCGATATTCGGAACTGGCAAGGAGAACACCCGCCAAAAACGCACCCAATGCCATAGATACACCGGATGCCGCCATCAACAGGGCAATTCCAAGCACGAGCAACAGTGTGAACCCCATGAAGATTTCTCGAAGCCCTGTTTGAGCGACAATGCGCAGCAATGGCCGTGTCAAAAATCGGCCGATCAAAACGACCAAAACCACGGCAGCGAGCGCCTTCCCCGCCACCAACCATCCGGAATCACCGCTAACTTCGGCGGAAGCCATCATGGGAACCACCGCAATGAGCGGAATCGCGGCGATATCCTGGAACAACAGCAGTGCAAAACCGGTTTTACCCAACCCAGTGTTGGCAAGCTTTCGTTCCGCCATGGTTTGCATTGCAACCGCGGTGGAAGACAGTCCCAGCGCTATTGACGCAACAAGTGCTGCTTCCCACGGGAGGCGAATCACAAAAAAGAACACGAACAAGGGGATGGAACACGCCAGCATTTGGACGGTGCCGCCGCGAAAAATGGGTCGTCGCAACTTCATGAGGTGCTTGATATCCAGCTCAAGACCGATCACAAATAACATAAGGACGACACCAAACTCAGCGAAGTGTAATGTCGCCTGCGGATCCTTGGTCAGGTCCAGTCCAAACGGACCGATTATACATCCGGCGGCCAAGTACCCGAGAACGGAACCGAGCTTGAGGCGGGCCGCGATGGGAACACAAATGACTGCCGCTGTAAGATAAACCAGATTGTCTACTACCAGAGAACCTTCACCCATAGCTTTGACCTTCCCTATCGCCCCAAACTTTGCAGCAAATTTCGGTAATTTAGCGCATGGTTATCCAAGGCAGCGTCACTGATTTTGTGGGCGCCGTGAACGATGATTGGCGCCAACCACTCCATTCCGCAAAAGCGGGCAGTTTGTTCAATGGCCGGAACGAACGATGAAAACGAATGGGCGTGTAGTCCGCCTGACGTAAACGCGGTAAGGTCGCCGCCGGTTGTGGTCACCCACAAACAGCGTTTACCCAAAAGGTGAACGCCACCTTCACCGTAGGCAAAACCACGTACAAGAACCTTGTCAAACCAATGTTTCAACAAGCCGGGAACGGAATACCAATACATGGGATGCTGCCAGACAATAGTGTGGGAGACCCGCAGAGCTGTTTGTTCTGCCTCAACATCAATGTCGAATGTGGGGTAACGTTCATATAACGATCGAATCTCAAGCTGATCGAGATCGGAAATGGCCTTCAGGAGTCGGCTGTTTGCCCGTGACCGGTCGGGGTATGGGTGGGCGAAAAGTACCGTAATCATTGTTCGGACGTTACTTGGGAAACCGTCGCGGCGCAAGTGCGCAATCGTGACTTGTTCAGGATGTGCAAGTCGTAAAGCGGCTTGCGTTTTTTTTTTGCTGTGGTATTCCCCAGTTATTCACGTGGCAATTTGGGTACGCGTATACGCGCAACGAGCGGAAACGTTACAAGAGGGGACCGAAACGTTAAACAAAAGGATGAGTGCGGCGATGATAGGTTGTTCTTTGTGGGCACCGCGGGTAATGATTGTAGTGTTTTGCAGCGTATGGGCACTGTCGGCGGCGGGCCAGCCCGACACCAAACCACTCCATAAATTTCTGCCGACGGAGGACTATTCCTCGGTATCGTTGGCATATGTGTGGTTGGATATCGCGCAGGAGGCGACGGCTCGTGATGTAGATCGTTATGGCGCCCGACCTACCATTATCTCCCGAACACTGGCGATTTGGGCAACAGCGATGTATGACGCGTGGGCCGCCTATGACAAAAAAGCAGTGGGCTCTCGTTTAGGGGGGACGCTGCGTCGTCCCGCGACAGAGCATACCTCCAAAAACAAAGAAACTGCGATTAGTTATGCGTCGTACCACGCACTCGTTTTTGTTTATCCGGAATCTGAAGAATGGTTGGCGGGCGAAATGAAGAGGCTGGGTTACGATCCCAAGGTGGTATCAACCGATCCAAACACTCCAGAGGGTATTGGAAATCTAGCGGCCCAGGCGGTCATTGAATACCGCAAACACGACGGAGCCAACCAGCTCGGTGACGAAATAGGTGGAAACGGTAGTCCATACTCGGACTACACGTACTATCGACCGGTTAATCCCCCTGACCGAATTCTCGACCCGGATCGATGGCAGCCAATTACGTTCACAATGCCGGATGGGCGCACGATTACGCCTGGTTTTTTAACCCCGCATTGGTATCGCGTTAAGCCGTTTGTGATCGAAAACAGTGCCCAATTTCGCCCAGGCCCGCCTCCGCTGACCACAACCGATGACAAGCGGCTACGGGAAGAAACAGAAGCGGTGTTATCTTACAACGGCAAACTCACCAAGGAAGAAAAGGCGGTGGTTGAGTTTATGCGGGACGGACCCAGATCTACCGGCCAGAGCGGACACTGGTTGCGGTTTGCCCAAGATGTTTCCCGTCGTGATCATCATGGACTGGACGACGATGTTAAGTTATACTTTGTCATTGCTAATGTAGCATTTGACGCGTTTATTTCATGCTGGGAAACCAAACGTTACTATGATTCTTCACGACCATGGACACTGGTACGACATTATTACAAGGGAAAAAAGGTCATCGGCTGGGCGGGGCCGGAAGGCGGAGTACGGGAAATGCCCGCAGAAGAATGGCACCCTTACTCCCCAATGTCATTCATCACCCCACCGTTTCCGGGATATACGAGCGGCCATGCAACAGTAAGCGGAGCGTCGGCGAAAACCTTAGAATTATTCACAGACTCCGACACATATGGATTTGCCGAACGACGACGCCATTGCGAGTTGACCGAAAATGACGCCGGTGATTTTATGTTGCTTGATTTGCCGACATGGAGCGCAACGGCTGAAATGGCCGCACGCTCGCGCGCCCTTGGGGGCTACCATATTCCCATTGACAACGACGTTGGTCTGGAAGTGGGGCGCAAAATAGCGATCTGGAGTTGGCCGCGGTACCAAGCCTATTTTGATGGTACTGCCACCGCCCGACCGTAATCTGGTTGGTGCGTCCCGTCGCAAATTCTCGCCAGTTATTCGGCGTGAAATGATGACTTCCATGCTTTTGCCGCCTCGCCCGCAAAAATCCCTGCGGCATATTCCCGATACCCCATAGGGAGCGCCACGGCGGTCTCGGGGCGCATCGTTGGCCTCGGTGCTCGGGCTCTTTGTGACCCAGTAGTGCTAGGCACCAAGCCCAAAGTTTTCCTTCATCGATTCCGCTTGCCGGTGCGCCATGAGCGCTTGAACAATTTCCCCCAATCCGTCCCCTTCCATGATCATCTCGAGTTTGTGTAAAGTTAAGTCGACCCTATGGTCAGTTACGCGGTTCTGCGGGTAATTATACGTACGGATTCTTTCGCTGCGATCTCCAGTGCCTACCATCGTTTTTCGTTCAGCGCTTCGTTCATTTGCTGCACGCTCGATCTCCAGTTCCAGCAGCCGGGACCGCAAGATTTTCATCGCCTTTGCTTTGTTCTTGTGTTGGCTTCGTTCATCTTGACAGGTAACGATAAGCCCCGTCGGAATGTGGGTAATGCGAATGGCCGAATCGGTGGTGTTAACGTGTTGGCCACCAGCCCCCGAAGAACGGTAAATATCGATTCGTAAATCCTTTTCTTGAATATCAATATCGACGTCTTCGGCTTCGGGAAGGACAGCTACAGTGCAGGCCGATGTGTGAATGCGTCCCTGGCTTTCTGTTACCGGAACACGCTGAACCCGGTGAACACCGCTTTCCTGTTTAAGTTGGCTGTAAACCCGCTCGCCCGAAACCAGTGCGATCACTTCCTTAAAGCCACCGACTGTGCCTTCGTGGTGACTGAGTACTTCGACTTTCCATTTCAGGGATTCCGCATATCTGCAATACATACGAAACAAATCAGCGGCAAAAAGAGACGCCTCATCCCCACCAGTGCCGGCACGAATTTCCAAAATCACGTTTTTGTCATCCAGCGGGTCTTGCGGCAACAAATGGACCAGGAGTTGTTGATATAGATCATCTCGTAGTTTTTCGAGGCCACGTATTTCTTCTTTGGCCATGGAACGTAATTCGTCGTCAACCTCATCTTCAAGAATATGGCGTGCCCCTTCGATTTCCGAGACAGTCTGGCGATACTCACGATAAGTAGCCACGGTAGCCTCAATACGTGCTCTTTCTTTGGCTATCTCGGTGAATTTCGTTGGATTCGACGCGATAACTGAATCCCCCATCATTTCCGTCAACTCCAAAAATCGTTGCTCTAATGCGTCAAGTTTATCAAACATAGAACTTCCTCCGCCCAGATGCGGCACCGCCGGCGGTATAATCAACTACTTCGACTCAAATTCAGGACGTCGCTATATCACTGGGGAACGATGGTGACTATCATGACGCACTGTAATGCTAAAACGGCAGATACGCTCGACATTACGCGCTGTTATTGAATCAAGCCTTTCATAAACCGGCGATCAATGTATCGGATCTATGGCCCGAAGACAGACGTCACAAAAGGAAATGAATCATTTGGAATGTATTTGCGGGTAGCTGGCCCAAAGCTCTCACCGATTCCGCCCTAACCACCAGGCAGCGCTCGACAGACAAAAAAAGCCTGTCTCCGGGCGGCCACGGTCCACGCATCCAGAATTCGCGAGCAGGGCTAACTGTCTCATAGCGGACCTGGTGAGAAATCCGAGCTAGGCGTGTGGTGTTAAATGACGATTTCCATGATCTGGCCGTTTTTTGCCGCCTCGTCCGCAAAAATCCCTGCGCCATATTCCCGATATAACTCAGGTTTTTTTCGGACGATTCGGCGAAAATCCGGCTGGGTCATAAAATTCCCTAAAAAACACCAGCCACCTAGGCGCCTTCTGCGCCGGGACGAGCGTATTTTTTGCGGAATTTCTCAACACGACCGGCCGAATCGATTAGTTTCTGCTTACCCGTGTAAAAAGGATGACAAGCAGAGCAGATTTCAATTGAATAGCTCGGTTTTGTGCTTTTTGTGGGGTATGTCATGCCACATGCGCACGTAATGACAATTGAATTATACTTTGGGTGAATACCTTCTTTCATAGTGAACATCTCCCGCATAATTGCGACGCCAGAATTCAGGGGCGTGATCGATATACCGTGTTGGGTTCGAGTGCAAGCCAAAAGTCCGAGACATTGCTCGTGACACGACTACGCACTCATGCTGTCAAGAAATTCCTGGTTGCTTTCGACTTTTCCGAGTTTGTCGAGCAAAAACTCCATCGAATCGATCACATTCAACGGATGGAGCAACTGTCGGAGAATCCACACACGGTTTAGTGTGCGGGAATCCAACAACAATTCTTCTTTGCGGGTGCCGCTTTTGTTAATGTCGAGGCATGGAAAAATGCGTTTTTCCATTAACTTACGATCAAGGTGAAGCTCGCAGTTACCTGTACCTTTAAACTCCTCGAAGATCACCTCATCCATACGAGATCCGGTATCGATAAGCGCGGTGCCGATGATCGTCAGGCTACCACCGTCTTCAATATTTCGTGCTGCCCCAAAAAATCGTTTGGGCTTGTGAAGCGCATTCGAGTCAACACCACCCGAAAGAATTTTTCCACTTGGAGGAACCACGGTGTTATAGGCACGAGCCAACCGAGTGATGGAATCAAGCAAAATCACCACGTCGCGTTTGTGTTCCACCAAACGTTTTGCCTTTTCAATCACCATTTCAGCGACCTGGACATGTCGTTGGGCAGGTTCATCGAATGTTGAACTGATCACTTCACCACGAACGCTGCGTTCCATGTCCGTGACTTCTTCAGGCCGTTCGTCGATGAGCAATACAATCAAGTACACTTCTTTGTGATTTCGCGCGATTGCGTTCGCGAGATCCTGCAGCAGCACCGTTTTTCCTGTGCGAGGCGGTGCTACAATCAACGAACGTTGACCTTTTCCCTGGGGGCACAGCAGATCGATGATACGGGTGGAGAAATTTCGACCGTCAAATTCCAGGTTCAGCTTTTCGTTTGGGTACAGCGGCGTTAAGTTGTCGAACAAGGTTTTGGTTCGGCATGCTTCCGGCTCTTCAAAGTTAACGGCTTCGACCTTTAACAAAGCAAAGTACCGCTCGCTGTCCTTTGGCGGTCTAATCTGGCCACTTACAGTGTCTCCGGTCCGCAGGTTGAATCGACGAATCTGCGACGGAGAAACGTAGATGTCGTCCGAGCCCGGGAAATAGTTGTAATCCGGGGCGCGGAGAAACCCAAATCCGTCGGGAAGGACCTGCAGCACGCCCTCACCATAAATAAGGCCGTTTTTCTCTGTTTGGGCCTGCAGAATGGCAAATATCAGTTCATGTTTGCGCAAACCTCGAGCATTCTCTACGCCAAGATCCTTGGCGAGTTGCACGAGATCGCTGATTTTTTTGTCTTTAAGGTCCTTCAGGTTCATACTCATGTGGAGTTCTCCTTAACAAAGGCCGTTCTTCCCCGCGATTCCGCGTTTTTGCGGTGGGTGTTACTGGGAGGAAGAGCTGGGTTGGTGGGCCATGGCCACGTCGCACGAGGAGTGTTATTGTCGAAGAATCTTGCGTGACGGTGGGCCGGGCGAGCGAGTCAAATCTGTCCTGTTATGTGAGCCGTGTGCCAATTTGGCACAAAAGGCAGAGTGGGTACTTCTTGGGTTGCCTTGACGCTTGAACTATGCTGGGCTTTCGCCTGCTTCATTAGGGAATCAAAACCAAAAGCGCCGGGGAAAAACGGCCTTATTTATACGCCTTTACTTTGACCTGTCAAGTAATTTTATCGGATGGATACTCCGCGAATGGCTTTGTCCCACTGGGCTCTCATTTGTGCGACACGGTCGGTATTCATTTGCGGCAAAAATTGGCGATCCTCTTTCCAGATACCCCTGATTTGTTCCAGGTTTTTCCACAAACCAACGCCTAACCCCGCCAGAAGGGCGGCACCCAACGACGTAGTTTCCACCGTTTGAGGTCGAATAACGACCGCGCCGCTAAAATCTGCATGCATTTGCATCAGCAAGTTGTTTCGTGAAGCCCCACCATCTACTTTGATCGCGGAAACAGGTGCACCGATGTCCGCCGCCATGGCATCCAAAAGGTCGACATTCTGTAAGGCGATACCTTCTAGGCAGGCACGGGCGATATGTGCTCGATTGGTACCTCGGGTGAGATTAAAAATGGCCGCTCTGGCGTCTTGGTTCCAATATGGCGCCCCAAGACCGACAAACGCCGGTACAAATACGACACCGTCCGAATCCCGCACAGTTTGGGCAAGGGGTTCAATATCAGACGAATGTTGTAAAATTCCGAGCCCATCTCGTAACCACTGCACCGCTGCACCGGCCACAAATGCGCTACCTTCGAGAGCATACGTCGTGTCGCCCCCGAGTCGCCATGCAACTGTGGTCAACAACCCAGACCGCGATGCAACTAAGTTAACGCCCGTATTTACGAGAAAAAATGCTCCGGTTCCAAGTGTTAACTTACTTTCTCCCGCCGAAAAACATGTTTGCCCAAACAAAGCAGCTTGTTGATCCCCTGCCATGCCCGCAATCGGTATCCCATTCGGAATGCCGGGAATATTCTCAGTGAAACCATAAATTTCTGCATTCCCACATATTTTTGGAAGAATACCCATCGGAACATGCAGAATCTCGGCCATTTCCTCTGACCATTGGCCAGATCTGATGTCCATAAGCATCGTCCTGCTGGCATTCGATGCGTCCGTAACGTGAACTTTGCCGCCGGTCAGACGCCAAACGAGATAAGAGTCGATTGTACCAAAAGCCAACTCGCCGTTTTCCGCACGAGTTCTTGCGCCGGGAACGCTGTCAAGAAGCCAAGCGATTTTGGTACCGGAAAAATACGCATCAACGACCAAACCTGTGGTCTGCTTCACGGTAGTTTCGTACCCATCTTCGCGCAGTTTTTGACACTGTGGTGCGGTTCTGCGGCACTGCCAAACAATCGCGTTGTGGATTGGCGTGTGAGTGAAACGATCCCAAACGAGCGTGGTTTCCCGTTGATTGGTAATCCCGATGGCGATGATGTCTTTGCCTGCCATGCCGGCGACGCGAAGCGCACCATGTGCGGCTTCAAGAACCGATTGCCATATTTGGTCCGCTCGATGTTCCACCCACCCCGGTTGTGGGTAATGCTGCGGGAACTCTTGTGTGTACGTTGCCACAATGTTCATATCTGCATCGACCAGCGACACGGTGGTTCCTGTTGTTCCTTGGTCTATGGCTACCAATATACCCATGGTTTTTTCCTAATCTTACTTCAGCAATGAGGGAGCAACCGCGATTCGTAAACCGAACTCCACTAAAATTCGCGCAGCATGTTCACTTATGTCAATATGTTGCTTTGCGTGGCTGATTTCTTTTGAGCGATTAAACCCATGCAAACTCTGCTGATACAAAATTCCCCGAGGAACACACGCCACAAAGGAGAGATAGGTATGATAAAAGATGACAATCCAGAGTCTCCGGCTGCTCCGGTCAAACTTCAGATTCAGGTCGACGACGATCTTGCAAACGGTGTGTATTCGAATCTCGTAATGATTACACACACCGAGACCGAATTTCTCGTGGATTTTGTATTTGTGCAGCCTCAGCAACCACGCGCAAAAGTGAGGTCGCGGGTCATATTGAGTCCGAAGCAGGCCAAACGCCTACTCAATGCGCTCGGTCAGAACCTCCAAAATTACGAAAACAAGTTTGGCCCTATCGAAGCTCCCGCTCCATCGCCTTTTGGTACTCCGAACGTTCACTAACTCGCTTTCTCCCCTTCTTGATGCCACAAACGCCGATCCACAAGCATCTTTGGCTACGGTGGACTTCTTTTGTCCTCAACAGGGCGCTGCCTTACATGCCGGCGAAAACTACCCATTCCCCCAAACTTACTGGCGTCTCAGATCTCTCACCCCGAGCCTCGTGAGAAATCCGGGCTACGATGTAGTCGAAGAGCATACCGTCACTTACCTTCGATTTTTTCGCGGCTTTTTCGGCGATTTGTTCCTGGAACGTTGGTTTGTTCCGCTTCTTTTGCTCCCACTTGCCTTATCTAAACCAATCCTGTCCCCAACAGCGCGCTGCTCGCTGATTTGCCGCCCGCGATTCATTTGTGGTTTGTCTTTCTGAGGGGTAGCGACTCTTGCTAGTTCAATTTGTCGTAGCGCCGTATCCACACGTGCCACAACGACCTCAAGTCGGTCTCCAAGCCGCAGTACCGCTCGGGTACGCCATGCACGCATTTCCATTCTAAGTGGATCAAATTGCCAATCATCCAGCGACAATTGTTCAATCGGCAAATATCCGTCAATTGGCCAATTTCCAAGCGTCACAAACACACCACCGGCCGTCATTCCGCTGATCGTACCGTCATAGCGACAGCCCACCTTGTCCATCATAAACCTTGCTTTCAGAACTGAATCCGCGGTGCGTTCTGCGTCTTGTGCGCGACGTTCCGCAGTGCTGGATTCGTGTGCAATATCGTTGAGTACTTTAAGCAAGGCCGATTGATCTTGTAATTTAGCGTCTGATTTGAACACATAACGATGGATGAGCCGGTGGACGACCAGATCGGGATATCGGCGAATTGGTGATGTAAAATGAAGATACGCGTCAAAAGCAAGCCCAAAATGGCCAAGTGACTGCGTTGAATACCTCGCGCGGGTCAAAGAACGAAGGAGAACGTTTTGAAGAACCAGAGCTGCTGCCCTCTTTGGCGTCTTGTGGAGCACAGATTGCACCTGAAAAGGAGTCGCGGAAGGTGAGATCTGTTCTTCCGGAAGCGCTGCGCGCACAAGGCGTAAAAAGGATTCAATTTTCACTGGATCTGGAGGTTCATGGATTCGATGTACCGTGGGAATACGCCGATCCAAGAACTCTTGTGCAACCGTCTTGTTGGCAAGCAGCATCCATTCTTCAATCAACCCGGTTGCTGGTGTGCGTTTTCTTGATTCCACATCCAAAATTTCCCCTGCGTCGGCCGAAAGGCGAAACCAAGCTTCGGGAATCTCCAGATCCAGACTCCCCTTTTCCAGTCTCTCTCGAAACAATCGTTCGGCTATTTGGTTGAGAAAAATGACCATTTCGCGCAACGCCGGATCGGCGATGGCATCCACGTCGCCTTGTAACGCCTTGTCGACCTGCGGGTAGGTCAGGCGCTGCCTACTGCGAATGACTGCCGGGACCAACGTGTGGTCCCGCACATCACGAGAGGCGTCGAGCCGAAAACAAACAACCAATGCCAGCCGCTCAACATTTGGTTTTAGGCTACAAAGACCATTCGAAAGCTCTTCGGGCAACATCGGCAATACGCAGGTCGGAAAATACACGCTGGTACCTCGAGCGCGCGCCTCCCGATCCAGTGGGGAATCCGCTTCAACGTACCAAGCGACATCGGCAACAGCGACATAGGCTTTGAACGTGCCGTCGACACCCCGGACCAGCGCAACCGCGTCGTCGAAGTCTTTCGCGTCCTCTCCATCAATGGTCACGAAGGGAACGTCGGTTAAATCAACGTGCGTTTTCGTGTCGGCAGGCTGTACGGCGGTCGGTAGCTGGGTTGCGATCTTCCGTACATCGGCGGGAAATTCCGTAGGCAAACCAAGGTCGAATATGACTCGCCGGACGTCACCTTGTATTTCGCCGGCATCCGCAAAGACCACCCGGACGACTCCATGATACTCAGCGTCATGCGGTCCGGGATATTGTGTGATTTCTACTCCAACCTGGGTGCCAACTTCGGGTCGTAATTCGCTGTCTTCATCCAGCCAGATCCGAGCCGGAATCTTGGCACTCGTGCCGTCAACGAACAACCGTCGTCCTTTTCGTTCCACAAAACCGCTGACTCGCGACCGGCTGCGTTCGAGAATTGAGATTATTCTGCCCGTGCGGCGATGATGAGAGGAAAAATCGAGTTGAACCCGAACGCGGTCGCCATCCGCCGCAGTTGCGGTCATCGATTCCGGTACAAAAATGTCCCTGCCGTCCTGCCCATCCACTACAACGAAACCATAACCCTCACGTGCCAGACTGAACCGCCCATCAAACGTGGGTTTGGGTGCTGGAAGTCCGTAGGTTTTTCCTCGCCCTTTGTGCAGTTGCCCTGTCCGCACCAACTCTTTGAGCGCCCTGCGTAATAAAACAGAGCTAACATCCTGTAATTCTGGATTTTTTTGGATTTGGGCGACGTGCACCAACGAAACAGGATGTTGTTTTAAGTAAGCTAAGATGGCTTGTTTTGTGTTTTCCACTGGTTCTCAATGTTCGTTTAGCAAAGATCTGGCCTGTTCCCTGACTGTAGGGTACGCGTGACCTTCGGCGATATCATTCAGATATTGCTTGGCTTTGGCTCCACCTATCTCGGCTATCGCCCACACCACTTCCCGAACTACGTCAGGGTCGTGATGTCCCACGAGTGTCGATAGCGGCTTCAATGCGGCCTCCTCTCGAAGCGCACCCAAGGTCTGAACGGCAAGCAACAGTTTTTCGGTTTCGACGTCGGGCAGCCATTTTTCTAATATAGGAATGGCATCGGTTAATTTACGAGTACGCACCTCAAGAGCGGCCGCCGCTGCGACGGAATCTTCATCAGACATCAGCGCGTCCAGCACAACCCGATCAGTTCCGCGTTGAACACGAAGAATTGTGATCAGGGATGCCCTGGCTTTGGTTTGGGTTTTTTCGACCAGTGTGACCAAAGCCTCATGCAGTGGCTGGGTTGCAGAAAAGGGTTCTTCAAGACGTAGCTCCACCCGCGCTTTCTCGGGAATGGTACCTTGTCGCTTTCGTGACGCGTCCACGATGACCGCACAATACAAGGTACCTTGGCCCTGCCAAACCTGGTCACCATCTCGAAAGAGCCCGTATAATATGCGCACCCGCACATCAAATCCGCCGTGGTTTGCCGGCAAATTTTCAACCCAGGGGAATTCTTTGTCGTTTACTTTCCATACCCGGTTGGTGCTTTTTTCCATTTCTGCGGCCAGAGTTACGAACTCCGACGGGAGTGCGACGGTGTCGGCCAAATACAATGACGCAGCGCTTGGTGGACCATCTGCTGCCGGCGCTGATTTATTAGATAACACCGAAATCGAATCACTTTGCGCGGTGCTTTTTTCCGGCGAGCGACATCCTGCTGATACCCAAAAAAGCGTAACCAGCACTGCCCCCCCAACAACGAATGATTTGCGTGACGCCTTGTACATGTCGTTTTGAGGGTCAGCGGAAATCAGGGACCGGCCTTGATCGAGGCAACGTTGCAGCCGGTCGGCCATGCGGAAAACCGAAGCAATACGCGGAATATGGCGCAGGTTTCGGAACCGCCGCGGCGGCACAAAGCGCCCGATCCGAGACGATTTAGCTAGGGCAGCGGATCCTGGCCGTGTCGAATGCACACCGCTCATCAACGACGGCACTTCACAGTTTGGCATTGGCGCCGGAACAGTCCGATTCTTGACCGGCTGGGTACAATGATGTACTTTCATTGCGGTCAAGGTTGTAAGTCAATGGTATTAAAAGAAGAATTGTTGAGATTTCCCATGTTAACTACCTTACGAGTCGCAGTTCCTTATATCGCATTTATGCTCCTCGTGTCAGCAGGGGGTTGTATTCCGCAGGGTCCGTGCGACGCGGACGGCAACGGCGAATATAACAAAGCGATGTTGGCGTCGCCGACAATTGTTGTCAAAGATGAAGTCGGGGAGCGGTGTGATACGGTCGACTGGCGGTATATTCGCAATTTTGAAGATGCAAATGCGACCATCACCGTCCGAATCGGCGATCCGTTTAAGGGACATAAAATGAAGGGAATGGTGTCAATTTATGACATTGATGCAAGACTCCTTCAACAATCCGAAATCCGCCAGAACGAATCACGATACGAATTCCGTCAACCCATTGAGGCAAACAAGTACTATTACATTAAAATGGAGGCTACAGAAGGAAAAGCCAGCTACAACGTCGAGACCCGGTTTGATCCAGTCGATCCCTGCGCAAAATGCCCCGAGGGCTGGAGTTGCGTCGAGGGAAAATGTGTTGAACCGGCCGCCGCTGCCCCTTGTGGTGGGGCATGTCCAACAGGCTCCGAATGTGACCCGGTTCAAAACCGATGTGTACCGATTCCTTGCGGCGGTGAATGCCCGGAAGGATATATCTGCAGCGAGCGACTTAACAAGTGTGTCAAAGAACCATGCCGGTCCGATGGAGACTGCGCACGTGGCCGAATTTGCAAAAAAGGGCGCTGTATCAAGGAAGGACCTGTTGAGCAGCCGAAACCCGAGTGCACAACGGACGACCAGTGTGGTGAGGGCAAGAAATGTGTCAGTGAAAAATGTGTCGAGGACGCTCCTCCGGACACGCCATGCAAAAATAAAGTAACAGGTCGGGTAACCGCGGTGCAGCCATTGCCGAACGGGGTGGAAATTACGATTGACATCGGATCCGGCCGGGGCATCAACAAAGGCGACTCCGGTACGGTATCCACAGGACACAGCTTCAAAGTATACCAGGTGGGTGGTTCCCGAAGCCTCGCACGTATCAACAATGTCAAAAAAGACGAACTGCGCACCGGCACCACCGTAACGATTATTGCAACCAAGTGTTTGGACTAATACCGTGCGAATTGTTCTCGTGGAACCGGAAATTCCCGGCAATACCGGGTCAATTGCGCGCGTATGTGCAGGCACGAACACACCTCTGCACCTTGTCGGAAAACTTGGGTTTTCACTCGAAGATCGGTACTTGCGACGCGCCGGCCTGGATTACTGGCCAAATGTACAACTAACCCGCAATGAGACCTTAGACGACGTTTTCCGCCAGTTTCCATGTGCGAATTTCTGGTTGTTTACAACAAAAACCAAACGTCCGTATTGGGATGTGAGCTATTCTGTTGGCGATTTGCTTGTTTTTGGGAAAGAAACCGCCGGTTTGCCGGAGGAACTTCTTCGAAGATTTCCCGAGCATTGTGTTACGATTCCCATGACCGATGACATTCGCAGTCTAAATCTCGCCAACGCGGCAAGCATTGGGCTTTACGAAGGGTTGAGACAAACCGGTGGGATCCCGCCGAAACGCAGCGTATAACCTGAACCCTCTTCTCTTGTATTTTAAGAGGGTGTTCTCATGAATGTGAAGAGGACAGCTTGACTTCCATTCGACCGCTGCCATGATGCGGGCGCGTTTTGGAGGTCAGATCATGCTGGGTGGCGTACAACGACTTCATTTAATCGGCATTGGTGGAATTGGAGTAAGTGGTGTGGCGCGGTTGCTTTCCGCACGTGGTTACATAGTGCAGGGGTCCGACGTCCGCGAATCAAACATTACCCAAGCACTGCGCCATGAAGGGATAGATGTTTTCATTGGTCATCACAAAGATAACCTAGGTGATTCGG
The DNA here is from genome assembly GCA_013360285.1 of Myxococcales bacterium. GTDB lineage: Bacteria > Myxococcota_A > UBA9042 > JABWCM01 > JABWCM01 > JABWCM01. The sequence goes on along the minus strand of JABWCM010000078.1, from coordinate 3,848 downwards.
ACCTTGTAGTTGTATCCACAGCAATCCCCACTACCAATCCGGAATGGATCGCGGCATCTGAAGCCGGTATTCCTGTAGTACATCGGGCGGAGGTTTTGGGCCAATTGGTAAACAATACTGTGACTTTTGCCATGATTGGAACCCATGGTAAGGGCACAGTCACGTCGATGGTAGCGTGGATCATGGAGTGCGCGGGCTGGGACCCGAGTTTTTTTATCGGGGCGAACTGCCACAACTTTGATACCAACGCCCGATTGAGAACCGGTCCTTATGTTATCGAAGTAGATGAGAGCGACGGCTCTTTAGTTCACATTCGACCCACCCATCTGTTGTTAAATAACCTCGAACTGGATCACCTTAATTACTACTCCGACTGGGATAAATTAGCCAACACCATCAGTAAATTTGTCGTAGAAAATCAACGGCTGGAACATTTTGTTGCCAACTTCGACGACGATGGGGTGCAGCGGTTGTTATGGAACATAGAGGGCGGGAGGCTCATAGGTTTTGGCTTTGTAAACGAAAATGCCGAATACCGCGGGGAAGTCCACGAAGAACGCGGATTGGGGACACGGTTTCTTGTGCGCCGCGAGAGTGACGTTCTGGGAGAAATTGAACTTCCGGTACCAGGTTTGTACAACGCGCAGAACGGGCTAGGTGCTGTAGCCCTTACGCACTCAGTCGGCATCGACTTTGCGGTGATTCAGCAAGCCCTTGCATCGTTTCGCGGCTTGGAAAACCGGTTCACACTCGCGGAAGCGGGCGGAGTCCAAGTTGTCAAAGATTATATTTCGCATCCCACCGGTATCCGCCGGGTGCTGGAAGCGGCTTCCCGAATTGCGGCAGGACCCATTACTGCTGTCTTTAAACCATATCGGTTTACAATGATTCACTATCTCCAAGATGAATATCGTGAGTGTTTTCGTTTGGCCGATCACACCATTGTAACCGAAATGTACACCGCGGGTGAAGTACCAATACCGGGCGTTGACACCGAGTTCTTATGTGACAAGATCAGAGAAAGCGGTTCATTGGTGACATATATTCAGGATATGGACAAAATTGTACCGTATTTGCTCGAGCACGTGTCGCCGGGAGAGCAGGTGCTATTTTTTGGGGGAGATGATTTGTTTCGCCTCGCGGATCACTACTTGGCAACATTGCGGGTTCAGGAGCAAAATCAACTATGAATACAGTGGAATGCCCCGAATGTGGGGTCGATGTCGTATTTCCCGACGGCACGATTCTTGGAGAGGTACTGACTTGCGATAATTGTGGTGCAATGCTCGACGTCGTTTCGTTGGACCCTCCGGAAGTAATGCTGTTCGAAGAAGAAGAAAAATAATCGATTTGCACTGCGGCGGCAGCTCAGGTGCGCTAAACGATGGATTTGTTCGAGTGAGAACCGAACATGGGAGATGTCCACACCACATTGATGGCGGATTTGAACGAGTTGTTGCGGAAGTGGACTACACGATACGGTGTGACACCGAATCTCGTGCAAATCAGCGGCGATTCGCTTACTTTACAGGGATATGTAGTTACTTATAGTCAATTGAATGAAGTACGTGAGTTAGCAGAACGCCATGGTCAAAGAACGGCAGTGCGGGCTCTTGACGATCCAACAACGCCCCCCCCTCTAGGATACTTTGTGCCTTTGCAACACCCACTCTGTGTCTGGAAAACACCCGACTTCGCGAAGATGACGACTCAAGTGGTGTCTGGCGACATGCCGATGCGCGGATTGACAACAGTGGAGGCATCAAACAACGCGACATTGGTTCAGTGTGACGATCTTACACTGGGGTGGGTGCCAACAGATGCGTTGACGGGCTCGGTGGAAACACCGACAAGTCCACGCCACCTACAGAAAGACGAGCTAATCGTCTCCGACCCGCCCACCGAGGAGCTGTGGAACGCCGTCGGACCTTTCATGGGGATACCCTACGTGCTGGGAGGAAAGTCTGAGTCGGGAATCGATTGTTCGGGTTTGATTTCGAGGGTCTTCCGCAAAACATTCGGCGTCGTGTTGCCGCGTCATTCAACCGACCAAATGCGCTGTGGAGTCCGTGTCTCCATGAATGATGTGCGATCTGGTGACCTTGTTTTTGCACGGCTTCGTCAGAACGACATCGCTCACGTAGCGCTTGTCCTCCAGCCGCCCGGTCTTGGCCTCAAGTATGTTCATGCTTCTCAAACGCGGGGAAAAGTGGTCTGCGAAGATGCACGGGAATTTTTTCAAGACTATCGGTTCATGGCGGCAAGGCGCCTTTGGAAACCCAAGAATTCATGACAAACATACCCAACGATACACCCTGGAAGTTATTCTTGGATAGTCTGAAAGGCCGTTCGATACACGTCGTGGGTCTGGCGAGTACCGAGTGCACCGCGTTTCTTCAGGTTGTGTCCGATGCAAACGTCACAATTCACGAACTCCATACCGACGAGGAAACACTTCGCTCCACCTTTGCAATGACCCACGTAGCCATGCCTTCGGAACAACGTGATCGGTTGCTTACAGACCTCAGAACAAACCATACAATTTGCAGCGGAGCGAATTATCTTAGCGGAATCCAGACCGCAGACTTGATCTTCGTCCCCCAGTCTTGGGACTTGTATCCATCAAATCAGCCGATTCACGACATCTTGAAACAAGATCCCGGAAAAATTTGCTCGCTGATTGATCTTTATGCTCGCTTTTTGCCATGCAAAATCATTGGGGTTACCGGCACGAACGGCAAAACTACGGTAACGTCGTTGCTGGGAGTTCTGCTTGAGGCGGCGGGGATCAACGTCGCAGTTTCCGGAAACAACCGCTATCATTCACAATTGTTGCCCAGGTTGGACGAGATACCGTCGACCGCCGTGGCCGTGTTGGAAATTTCCCACAAACACCTTCGCCGGCTAGACCGAGGCCCAGACATTGCAGTTGTTACCAATGTTGCCGGGGATCATTTAGAAGAATTTGGCTCGTTTGATGATTATGCGGCCCGAAAAGCTAGAATTCTTCAGTTGCAAACACGCGGCAACCTCGCGGTGGTCAACTTGGATGACCCTTGGCTCAAGTCACACGCAGCTTCGTTGGTCAAAGGACAATTTTCCCGGGTTTCGTTGCAGAGCACAACCCAAGACGGCGCGGGCGCGTGGATCGATGCCGGTAATTTTGTTGTACGGACGACCGAAAAACGAACCATCGAAATTCCCTGTAGTGCACTAAAATTACTTGGGAAACACAATATAACGAACACATTGTTGGCTCTTGCGGCGGCGGCGGAAATCATTCCAGACAAAAAATTGCTGGAAAGCGGCTTGCGCACGTTTCGTGGTGTTAAACACCGACTTGAGTACCTGCGATCTATCCAAAAGGCAGCGATTTATGATGACACGGCATCCACCAGCCCTGCGTCGACGCGTGCAGCGATAGAAGCTCTTGCGGCGGCAACCATTACGCCGATTGTGTTGGTTGTTGGGGGAGATGATAAAAATAATTGCTACGACGAGTTACATAAGACGATCGCGGACCACGTTTCGCGGGTGATTGTGTTGCCGGGAAGTGCCGGAAATGCAATCGCTATGGGGTGTGGGACCGTTCCGGTGCATCGGCATACTGGACTGGTGTCAGCGACACAGGATGCGATCGGGTTTGCCGCGGGAGGTGCTGTGTTGTTTTCTCCCGGCGGTGGTGGTTTTTTTGCAAAGATTGCGACGGAAGCGGGTGGTCTACGGACGATGATTCGGCAATGGGGACGCTGAGAGGGTGTTTGGGAAAAAAATAAGCTACGCGAGCCATTGGCCTACTGCGTCGGTCCTGCCTCGGTCGGCCCATCCTCAGCGTACCTTCGGGTACG
>JABWCM010000354.1 GCA_013360285.1 Myxococcales bacterium | reverse complement strand
GTACCTTCGGGTACGCCTCCGGTGGGCCTCGGTCGGCAGGCCCGCCTCGCTACGGCCACTGTCTCGCTCGCCGTTATTTTTTTCCCAAACACCCTCTGAAAGACATACGACGACCGAATTCGTTTCGTGTGATCACGGGTGGTCAGTTTGTGTCGTATTTCGCAAAATGCATCGAGAAAGTACCGCGACCTTGGGTCGATGATCGAAGATCGTTGGCATATCCGAACATCTTCTCTAGGCTAACCCGGGCTCGGACAACATGTCCGGTGGGTTTTGCTTCCACGTCTTCGATGTGACCGTGCCTTGCGGTGAGGCCTCCGATGACATCACCGACGTATTCTTCGGGCACGATGACCTCAACGTGCATCATCGGGTGCAGCATTGTAGGTGACGCGAGGCGAACAGCGGCGCGAACCGCCATGGATGCAGCAATTCGATACGCGACAAGATTGGAAATACCTGGTCGGAACTCTGCGGACGTAAACTTGATGACAATGTCGTCTACCTCGTTCCCCTGAATTGGACCGGCCTTAACCCCCTCCATCGCGCCTTCGCGAATTGCCCCCGCCCATGCTTCGTTTAGCCATGGTTCGGAAAACTCACGCTCGTAGTGAACACCGGAGCCTCGTGAGCCGGGTCGGACCGAAACCCGTACCAGTCCAAAAATCTCTTCGGTATCGGTTTTGCGGTGAAATTCTTCCTGTGCTTCAGATTCGGAGCAGATCGTTTCACGATATACCACCTGTGGTTTCCCTACTCGCACGTCAAGCCCAAACTCTCGCATCAGTCTGTCGACGATGATCGATAGGTGGAGTTCGCCCATTCCCCGGATCAATGTTTGTCCGGTTCCTTTGTCCTCCGTTACGAAAAAAGTTGGGTCTTCGTCAGCCAGCTTGGATAACGCTTCGTCAAGTTTGTCTTTGTCACGCAAAACCATCGGTTCAACCGACTGAGCTACAACCGGTTCGTAGGTATCGATAGGCTCCAGGACAAGTGGATGGGACGGATCCGCCAAGGTTTCGCCGGTCTTCGTTTTTCGGAGACCAACGACACCGATAATCTGTCCGGCACGCGCCGAGTTGATGGGAGTTTTTGCGCGGGCGTGCATCAAAAAAAGTCGAGACATCTTCTCCTTGGTGTTTTGTGTGACGTTAAGTACATCGTCACCGGCTGTTATCTTACCTGAATAGACGCGTACAAATACCAATCTTCTCCCGTCATCCATCATGGACACTTTGTATGCCAGCGCCGAAAACGGTGCTTTGTCGTCTGCCGGTCGTCTTACGACCTGTCCTGTGCGTCGATCTACGCCCTCAACGGGCGGCAAATCGGCGGGTGACGGCAGATAGTCAACGACGGCATCAATTACCGGCGGAATTCCGCGATTTCGCAGCGCACTGCCGCACAAAACAGGCACAGCGTCATTCCGGATAACCGCTGCTCGTAACGCTGCTTTCAATTCGTCGGTGGTAATCGGCTCCTCGGCGAGGTATTTGTTGGCAATGTCGTCAGACAGATCGGCGATCAAAGCAACCATCTCCTCTCGTGCTGTTTCCGCTGCTTCAACAAGATGGCCTGGAATCGTAGATAGTGTGTTGATTTCCCGCGGATCGGACCCGTCCCACTCCATCGCCTTCATGGCCATGAGGTCAATGACACCCCGAAATTCGCTTTCGGAGCCAATGGGAAGCTGAATGGGGACGATGATTTGACGAAAGTGGCGTCGCATGGACTCGATCGACGCGGTGAAATCAGCGCCAATGCGGTCCAATTTATTAACAAAACCGATTCGTGGCACTCGATAATGGTCTGCTTGTCTCCAGACGGTCTCTGTTTGTGGCTCAACACCGTGAACTGCGTCAAATACCGCGACCGCTCCGTCCAGAACTCGCAAACTGCGCTCTACTTCAATTGTAAAATCGACGTGTCCTGGTGTGTCGATCAAATGGATTTCGTGGTTTTTCCAGTCGAAAGCAGTTACCGCGGAAGTAATTGTAATGCCACGCTCTTGTTCCTGAGGCATCCAGTCCATGATCGCAGCGCCGTCATGTACTTCGCCAATTTTGTGAGATTTTCCGGTAACAAACAGCAATCTCTCCGACAATGTTGTTTTCCCGGCGTCAATGTGTGCCATAATGCCGATATTACGAATTTTTTGCATCCATTTTGGAGAATTTGACTCTGTTGTGCTCATGCCTCGTCCTCAACCTGACACAGTTGTAAATTTTTCAGTCATGGTTGTTGTACCGCGCGTTGTTGGTGCGGTGCGGCGTTTTTTCCCGGTGCTAGGGTCACCTGCGGCGATCGCGGCCGGGAAGTCGGCGCGCATTGTAGTGATTTCTCGTTCTCACGGAAACGATTAGTGAGAGGGTCAGCGGAAATAGATAAACGTTCCTGAAACGGCCGCTTTTGACCGGCTTGTCCGGTCCCGGCCCTGAGGAATATTCCCGATATTCCTCGGTCCGACCTCGGCTCCTCCGACTCAAAATCGGCTCGACCAGGGTCAGTCCCGGCTTGAAATTGACCGCGTGAGTGCTCAAACGCGATTGTCTCGGGGACGATTATGTGCTCGGCGGCGTGTTGGCCCGCTGGGCACGTCGTATCGCCGAGGGCCGATGGGCGGCAATCCGGGTTTGGAATTGACCCCTTGACGGACCGGATAAAACTGCACATCGTGCGGTGTTTTGGTAGTTGGGCTGTGTCATCGGTGTTGCCCGTTCTGTTATCGAGTTGTTTGATGTAGGCGAGGTGAGTTTCTTGAAACGGGACTATTACGAAGTCCTGGCGGTTGCCAGGGATGCATCCGTCTCGGACATCAAAAAAGCGTATCGAAAGGTAGCATACGAAACCCACCCGGATCGAAATCCAAACGATCCCCAGGCGGAAGAGCGGTTCAAGGAAGCCGCGGAAGCGTATGAAGTGCTGTCCGACGAGCAAAAGCGGAAAATTTATGATGTCAGAGGACATGATGGTCTGAAAAGCCAAGGATATTCCGGATTTTCTGGGTTTGACGATGTTTTTAGTAATCTGGCTGACATGTTTAGCGACATGTTTGGGGGGGGAGGGCGCAGCCGTACGGGGCCGAAACGCGGGGCCGACGTGCGGTATGACCTGGAACTCTCCTTCGAAGAGGCAGCGTTTGGGGTCAAGAAAGATCTGACGATTCCTCGAATGGACCATTGCGGCACCTGTTCGGGAACAGGGGCGGCGCCGGGGACACGGCCGGACACCTGCCAAACCTGCGGTGGCCATGGTCAAATAGCAAGGAGCCAGGGGCCATTTATGATCAGCCAGACCTGCCCGACGTGTCGTGGCGCCGGGAAAGTGATTCGTGACCGTTGCCAGGATTGCAAAGGTGCCGGGCAGATACGGTCTCAGCGTACCGTAACGGTCAAAGTGCCGGCGGGTGTGGATACGGGACTTCGAATTCGAATGGCGGGTGAAGGAGAAGCAGGCGCGATGGGTGGTCTGCCCGGAGACCTGTATGTTGTGTTGGCGGTTCGACCCCACGAAAAATTTGAGAGAGACGAATTTAATGTGCACTCAACGGCAACCATTTCCATGATTTCCGCCGCTTTGGGCGACAAAATTGAAGTGGAGACAATCCACGGCCCGGAATCTGTTAAGATCACGCCCGGAACTCAGCCAAATGATGTGATTCGAATTCGTGGAAAGGGGATTCCTCATCTGCAAAGTTATGGGCATGGCGACCATATGTTACATGTACGAGTTCAGGTTCCGACGTCGTTGTCCCGTGAACAGCGTAAGTTACTAGAAAAGTTAGCGGAAACAATGCAATGACAGAAGCGGAGGACTGGTTTGGTCGCTATCGCCTAATCCGTTTGATCTCGATTGGCGGAATGGCGGAAGTTTATCAAGCGCGAAGTTACGGTGACCATGGTTTTGAAAAAGAAGTCGCTCTAAAGCGGATCCTGCCGTCCGTCGCGGCCGATGAAGACGCACTGGAGATGTTTATTCGTGAGGCGAAACTTGCAGTCTCGCTCACACACCCCAATATTGGCGCCATCTATGAATTGGGCAAAGTCCATGAGTGGTACTACATCACCATGGAGTACATATATGGCAAGAACTTACGGCAGATTGCAGTTGCCGCGGCAGAACGGGGGCAGACAATTCCTTGGCAAGTGGTTGCGGCAATCGCAATTGGGGCGGCATCTGGTCTTTACTACGCACATACCAAACGAGGGGTGGATGGTACCCCGCTTGGCATCGTACACAGAGATATCAGCCCACAAAATATTGTTATTTCCTACGCAGGAGAAGTAAAAATTATTGATTTTGGTATAGCCAAGGTCGCTAATCAACCAAATCAGACCCAAGTTGGTATTATCAAGGGAAAAACTGGGTATATGGCACCGGAGCAAGTAGACGGCCTTCCGTTGGACGCTCGTACTGATCAGTTTTGTCTTGGAATTGTGCTTTGGGAACTGCTTACGGGGAAACCATTGTTCCGTGGTGGCGGTTTTGCGGAAACGTTGGACAGAATTCGCAGTTGCATTGTGCCGCCGTTGGTAGAAAGCCGAGGCGATATTCCTGGTGAGTTTGCGGACGCTGTTCATCGTATGCTGTCCAAAGATCGCGAATCGAGGTTTCCTGACCTGCAGACCTTTCGGTTTTTGATGGAGACTCTCGTGCGTACCGGAGAAAATGTTGGAGGACAACTGGCATTGGAACGGTGGATGGATGGATTATACCCCGATTCATCTGAATTCGGACCGCCCCTTGATGAAGAAGTACATAAGTTGCTGACGGCGGCCGAGCACCGAGGTGAAGAAACGACTGATCGTCGTTGGGCCGGCGAGGGTACCCAAGTATTTATCCACGATACATCGACTTCAGAACCATACCGCCAACAGATCGAAGCGTTGTTGCGCAGACGTCAGGAACGCGATTCCTGTGTGCGACCGAATACAGAGAAAAATTTGGAGAAGTCAGTGGTTCCCGAAATAAATCGCGAAGACGAAGCACCGAAAATTGAATCATCCCCGTTGTCGGGTACGGTTGTGACAGGCCCCATGGGGCGACGCGAAGTCTATGTGAAAGATATGATTTGGCTTTTGGCATGGGTTCTGGTTGTTTGCGTCGCGTTATCTTACATGCTGGTGAGAGTTTGAATCGCATCAACTGCTGCACGCCCATGCCGCCGTCTCCGGATTCGGTTTTTTTGTGGCGGTTGGCTGTGCCCGGTTTGTGCCCCAACGACGGTTTGGAGTCTGAGATGGTGTTTGGGAAAAAAATAAGCTACGCGAGCCATTGGCCTACTGCGTCGGTCCTGCTTCGGTCGGCCCATCCTCAGCGTACCTTCGGGTACGCCTCCGG
>JABWCM010000077.1 GCA_013360285.1 Myxococcales bacterium | reverse complement strand
CTCATGGATGCCGTTAGGCGGCGCTCCACGATCCTTTGTTGTGGCCAGCATAACAACGTCGTCTTTAGAATCAAAACGGAAAGAACACGATTGTGGTAGGAATTTGGGTAATCGCCGGATTTGTGGGCCAACAATTTCATCTTCATCGTTGACCCCAACGCGTGCCTCTGTTATCCCCAAGTCAGGTCCAGGTGCTTGTCCCCATCTCTTTGGGAGCAGCCTCTTAGTTCCCACCTACATGGCGGTTTGAAATGGAAACTTCAACATCGCAACCCAGCGTAAGATCAAGAGAATCTTTTTATTCGGCAAGTGGACGGAGCTATGGAGCCCCAACTGCTGTTTCATCGCCGCAAACCGAGGAATCGAAGGAGGCTGTGAAAAAAGTTGGGCGCGGGCTGTGGGCGTGGATTTGGCGGCGGATTGGACTCGAAAAACCCGAGTCATATCGGGAATATGGCGCAGGGTTTTTCGGAACCAAGCCGCCCCAAAGCCACCGCCCAGAGGCCGCGCAGCTATTTTTTCCCAGACTCAATGAGTTGATTCGTTCTCCAAGGCGCCGCATGGGGTGTGTGGCGTTGGCAGTAGGAATGCTGTTGGCATGGCTCCCAGCCGACGTTTTTGCGGTGTGTCTCACGCCGCCCGGAGACGTAGATGCGACCGGAAATGCGACCGTCGCCGATGTACAATGCCTTATTCTTGTGAATCTATGGTCATTGGACGGACAAAGCGGTGCCGTGCCCGGCTGCCTTAAAATTCCCGGTAGTCCCGCAATTGTTGCCGATCACAATTGTGATGGCGTCAACAACATTGCCGATACACTTCTCGCAATTAACTTTGCGCTAAAAATCAGTTTGGATCCGGTGTTGGATGCCAACGCCAACCAATGTGTTGATGCATGCGAGATCGACAGTGATTTGGATGGCGACTTTGACCTTTTGGATTGTGCGCCGCTGAACCCATTGATCGGAAACGGAAAAATAGAAGCCTGCAACGGGTGGGATGACAACTGTGACGGTGTGATCGACAACCTCGCTATTCCGTCGGTACATACAAGTTGTTCCGACAACAACGTATGTACCGGCACGGAGACCTGTTCCGGGTTTCCTCAGAACCTGGGATTGATGATCACCGAAGTGATGATCGACCCGTTGGCCGTTGCAGATAGTAACGGTGAGTGGTTCGAGATCTACAATGGTGGAACGGCGGCCGTTAATATAAACGGATGGGTTCTTACCGACGGTGGTGGCCAAACCCACCAGATTCTGCCTGGTGGAGCGTTGTTCGTTCCGGCGGGCGCTTATCTGGTTTTGGGCAACAACAAAGACAAAGCCGTCAATGGCCAAGTTCGTCTCAATTATCAGTACACCGGATTCTCATTGGATAACTTAAGCGGGTCGATCCGATTGATTGACAAAAACCTGGTGGAAGTCGACCGGGTGGATTATGGGGGGGCCACTGGAATTGGGGTTCCCAGCGGAAAAACCATCACGTTGATCAGTCCGACTTTGGACAACAACGTCGCGGCATCCTGGGCTGTATCGTCGGTCGTTTTTGGTGCCGGCGATTTGGGTACTCCTACGAGCCCCAATTTCGATGTGATGCCGGGATTATGCAACGCAGGTACGCCTCTTGTTTGTAACGACAACAATATGTGCACCGATGACACCTGCCATGCCGTTGATGGCTGTATCGCCAGTCCCAACACCGCAGCATGCGACGACGGCAACGTTTGCACTACCGCCGACACCTGCGCTGGTGGGGTTTGTGTTGGGGGACCCGCGCTTGATTGCGATGATGCCAATGTTTGTACCGACGATAGTTGCGCCAATCCCACGGGGTGTGTTTACGCCGACAACAACGATGGCTGTGACGACAGCAATGTGTGTACTACCCTCGATCTCTGTATCAGTGGGGGTTGTGTTGGCAGCAGTCCATTGGATTGTGATGACGGCAATGTCTGTACCGATGAGTTGTGCCACCCGATAACGGGCTGTGATACAACGTTTAATACGGTGTCTTGTGCCGACAATGATGCCTGTGCCACAAGCAAAGTCTGCTCTTTGGGTGCGTGTATCGGCGGAGATCCCATCGATTGTAATGATGACAACCCGTGTACCGCGGATAGCTGTGATTCCATTGTAGGTTGTCAACATGCACCTGTTGCCGGTATTTGTGACGATTCCGACGTGTGTACCATCGGTGAAAGCTGTGCTGGTGGCCTATGTACTCCTGGTTCTGTTTCGGACTGTGATGACTCTGACTTTTGCACCGACGATTGGTGTGACCCGGTCTTGGGATGCCAACACACCGATAACCTGTTGTTGTGTGACGACGGCAACGAATGTACCACCGGCGATCAATGCGCTGCCGGTAGTTGCCAGGGTACCTTAGTCGTTTGCGACGACCTATCGTCGTGTACCATCGATTCCTGTAATCCTTCTGTAGGATGTGTGTTTGAGCCGGTCGATTGCACCGACGGCAATGTTTGTACCGACGATATCTGCGATTCCGATCTCGGATGTGTCCATTCAGGCAACGCGGCGGTTTGTGACGACAACAACGCGTGTACCGAAGCCGACCTGTGCACAGCCGGAGTTTGTGTTGGTACTTCTGTTGTGTGCGACGACAACAGCGAATGTACTGTTGACACCTGCCATAACCTAACCGGGTGTGTGTTTACTGCGATTTCCTGTAATGACAACAATTTATGTACTGATGACGGGTGCGATCCCGACACCGGTTGTGAATTTGTCCCCAATTCCGTAGCGTGTAACGACGGTGATGGTTGTACGTTTGCCGACGTTTGTAATGGGGGAAATTGTGGTTCCGGGACCGAGGTTTGCCAACCGGAGCCGTTGCCCGACGGGGTGTTCTGTGAAGTCTCGGGTGCCGAAGGGGACATCGTGTTATGTCCTGTGCGCCTTGCCCGAAAACAACCCTATGGCCCGTACGTCGGTGCATTACAATTTTCAATCGGTATAAACCCGGTGGCCCCGATTCAGGTAGTTGGATTGGTAACGGAAGTGTGTGATCCGGTCTGCACTGAGGTGGTAATGCCTGATGAATTGGGGTCAGGACACAACGTGTTTGTTTACCCGTTGCCTTATTCGGCATGGGATGTCAACAACGGTGGCGATGTGTTGGTTTACGGGGGCCCGGCACCTATCAACGATGCGTGGCTTAGTCAATCCGGTGAGATCGTGGGCAATTCCGTGGTCATGATTCTCAAATTGCAACTAGCCGCCGATATTGATGCACTTTCTCCCGAACAGTTGACGTTGTCCAACAGTGGCGCGTCGACGTTGCTCGGCGGTGATTTGACCACGCAGGTTTCCCAAGGGGTGATTCTAACGGATATCGAATGTCCTACCGCACTTCATGACTACGATGGCGATGGGATCATGGACACGTGCCCTTATTGTAATGCCGAACCCACCTGTCCCGGTTATGAAGATGTGTTTTGTTTTGTTAGCGGTGACGTTTCCGATGAGGTGGATTGCCCCATTCATGTCGTGCGTAAATCCATCACCGCTCCGCCGATAGGTGCGTTGCAATTTGAGGTGTTGTTGCCGGATACGACCACATTGACGGTATTGGGGCTCACCACGGAGTTATGTTTTGGCCCTGGACCGTGTGTTGTTGGGCCACTACCGGGCATTTTGGATACGGGTCACTTCGTGGAGACCGCGCCCACCGACGTTGGATTGTGGCAAGGTAATTTGGGTGGGGGTGTGGTGATCTATGGGCCGCCGACCACCAGCATAACGGACTCCTGGCTCGACAAATGGGGCGGAGCCATTGGCGAGACCGAAATCATGAATCTGCGACTTCGCATCAACTCCGCAATTACCCCGGGAGCCCCCATACCGGTGCGGATGCGGAAAATCGCTGCGTCTTCTTTTTTGGGTCATGACCTGGATGCGGAGTTAAACACAGGACGTGTGGTGGTGGGGCCGCCGACGGACCGTGTTTTTTGTACGGTATCCGGTAATATGGGGGACAATGTGTCGTGTACGATCAAAGTCGCGCGACAAGATATAACAACCGATGCGGTGGGTGGATTGACGTTTACACTGCCGTTTGTGGATCCCCAGTCGGTTGTGGTGACGGGTTTGACGGCAATCAGTTGTGATGGGGGCCCCCCGTGCACCGAGTTGACCATGCCCAACACGTTGGATGGGGGGCATGCCGTGACCCTTGCTCCTCCGGTATATCCTGTATGGGTCCCCTCGGGTTCGGCAACGGTTCAGGTTGCCGGCGGAGCGGCCGATTTGTCGGGTGCCTATTTGGATGCGGGTGGGGTCATGGTAGGAGACCCGGTCGTATTTACGTTGCACATGACCCTACAAAAAGACGTGCCCACGGATGCGCCTTTGATTTTTACCCTTCAAGGTCCACAGGCGACGGCAGTCGGTGGTGGAACGTTGGATGTATTTGTGGACGATGGTGTGATGATCGTTCGGGCTCCCCCCAACAATGAAATCTGTTGGGTATCCGGTGCCAAAGACTCCATCGTGGAGTGTCCCATTGATCTGGTTCGGGCCAATGATCTGGTACCGGCTATCGGTGGGGTTGCGTTTACACTGTTTGTAGAAAATCCCTCGATGCTGACCTTTGAGGAGTTGGTTGCCCAAGTGTGTGATGGTGTAGATGGGTGTGTCGAAAAGACAATGCCCGCATCTTTGGCGACCCTTCATCAGGTCTTCATTTCCCCTTCCAGCTATTCCGATTGGTCTTCTTCCGGTGGTGGGGCGGTGATTGTGTTCGGTGGCTTATTCGACAGCTTATCGAACGCCTATTTTGATTTGGCTGATTCCATTGTCGGGGATCCACAATTGATGACGCTACGGGTTAAATTAAAGAAGAATATTTCTCCAACCTATCCTTATGCCATACGGACCTCACTTTATGGCGCGACTACCTTGAGCGGCATGGATTTGGATATCTGGGTGCAAGACGAACGGTTGGTGGTGGAGTAACAACCCCGCTCGATTACCCGTCAACATTTGCCGGAGCTTTGATGCAACAGATTGGTCGGGTAGTGCAACGGTCGTGTGCGGATGGTTCCCCAGCCACCCTGACGGTTCTTACCTCAACTGGGATCATCACGTGCGCTGCCGGTGATATCGCGGACGATGTCGATGTCGGTGACCTGGTGGGTGGGCCGCCTTGGAAACGGTTGGCGCGGCCGTCGGGAAATGCTGCGATGGTCACAGGCGACTCCGTTCGGTGGTTATTGCCCCAAGCCTGCGGCAAAAGTAGGCTTACGTTGCTAAAACAACGTCAGAAAATGGCTTTGGCGATACGGCAGTGGTTTTTTGACCAGGACTTTCTTGAAGTCCCGGCACCGGTTTTGGTTTGCGGAACCTGTCCGGACATGGCGATTGATTCCATCGACGTTGGAAATCGGTATCTGACCACATCGACCGAATACCAGCTCAAACGAATGATGGTCGGGGGGTGTCCAAGAATCGTTTCTTTTGGCCCCAATTTCCGAAAAGGAGAAATTTCTCCGGTTCATAATCCGGAGTTCACGATGATCGAGTGGGCGCGGGTTGGTGAACCCATCGAAAAAATCGAAGAAGATGCCCGCGAAATTCTGCTTACCGCGGCTCGGACCCTCGGTTCGGATTCGGCTGTCGTTCAAATGGGTAATCATATCATCGATTTGGCGGGACCGTGGCAGAGATTGACGGTGCGAGACGCCTGGTCACGCTATCTGGGGGTGGATGTTTCCGAAAAATTCGATCACGAAGAAATAAACCAAGCCGTGATGAAATCGCCGACGCTCCTCGTTCCGGAGTCCTTTGTCGCCGAGTTGGGAGACTTGGTAAGTTATCTTGTGGATGCGATTCAACCCCATCTTGGAAAAACGTGTCCTACGGTATTGACAGATTGGCCTCAGATCATGACTTCATCCACTGTGCAGTCCAGTGAAAACAATACCATCGCCGTGCGGTCCGAAATTTTTGTCGGTGGCATCGAATTGGCCGACGGATTTCCGTTTCTGATCGAACCTCAAAAACAACGGCAAGGGTTCGAGGGACAACAACAAAGCCGCAATCTTTCGGGAAAACCAATCGTTCAAATCGACGAGCAGTATCTGTTGGCGTTGGAACATGGATTACCCGATGGAGCCGGTATGGCAATGGGGTTTGATCGTCTTGTGATGTTGTTGTTGGGCCAGGGCAACATTCGCCAGGTCCTGCCCTTCGCCTGGGATGAGTTGTGATTGTGTCGATCACCGAGGTGATCGCACCGGATCGTTCGCACGCCCCAAAAAGAGCCAAAACGCCCATTTTTGTTGGTTCGGGGCCTATGGTCAACCCAACCCTTCCCTATGGCCTGGCCATAGCGTCCCTATGAGGCTGTGAAAAAATATGGACGTGACCCAAGTCAGCCGATTTTGCGCCCGGTTGGCTTTGAAAAAGTTGAGTAATATCGGGTATATTGCGAAACCTTTTTCGGAGGCAATGGGGCCAAAAGTGGCCGGAATTTGGGCACGTAGTTATTTTTTCACAAACTCAGAGTAGGTGCCCAAAGCTATCGGAATCATCCAATGTGGCAGATATGGCAGATATATGGATTTATTGAGGGATTTTCCTTAAGGACTAACATGTGAGGTCACCATAAGTATAGATTGGCCCACGAGTAGCGGGTTTTGCGGTCCTCCCAGTGGTTCAGCCCGCCTTTGGGGTTTCCGCCGTTTACGCACCGGCTCACTTTCTCAAATTGGGTTAGGCTGCCGTCGCCGATGAGATCGTTCAGATCCCACTTTGTCCCATATCGCCAATACCATGCGGCGGTCGCCGCCGCAAAGTAGGGGCACTCCGCGACAATCTGCGGATAGTCGACGAACAGGTTCTTGCTGCCGGACGCGAGCCCCAGCGCCTCACCCGCGCGCCGGTAGTTCGATTCGTGGGTGAGCTGGATGAGTCCTCGTCCTTTGTATTTGAGTTTGCTTGATGCGTGGGCACTCGCGCCCTCCGTTGTGGCGGTCAGGTTGATGGTCTCATGCACCACCACCGCGACAAAAGCACGGCGTTGGGTCAAGCTGTTGATCCCGAAAAGTGCCATCGCCCAATTGAGGGGCTCGGCGTAACGCGCTGCTAACTTCTGCGTCTTGGACGGAGGGGTCTTCATGCCGCTCGCGGCTTGGGCGAGCGTAGTAGCGGTAAGGGGCTTGGTCTGCTTACTCACGTCGCGGCCGTAGATCAGACATGCATTGGGCTTCGGGGGGTCACTCGAGAAGCATTGCGCACAGCTCGCGCGCACCTCATGGTACGAGGTGTCGCTGCGCACGGTTGTTTCCCGGATTTCCTTAACCACAGGATCCTTGCTCATGCTGTCAAAGTCGATGATGGCCATCGGAACGTCCTCCCTTGCCAAATCCTCAATCACTCTCGGAGAAAAATACATCGAGGACAAGGTTTTCCACGATGTCCGAGAGCACCCGTGTCGTGTGACCCTTGGGGCTGGTTTTACCGGAGACTACTTTTCCACTCGGTTTCGTGATCTTGTAGGGCAGGTCGCGCAAAGGAAAGCCACTTGGCTCGTGCACGACCACGAAGCCCTGGTCGTAATCGGGCTCCGGAATGGACGGAGGGATCGAGCTTCCACCCGTGTCTCCAATGAAGACGTCCGGACTGCCGTCGATGAGCTTGCCCATCCCACCGCAGTGAGTGGTAGCGTCCCCCTTCCGATGCGCTTTGATGCTGTTGATGTACACGCCGGGAGCGCCCTTCGCCACATTCCAGGTATTTGGCCCACAACAGGACGAATGCACTCCGGGGTCACCAACGCGCAGCGCAGATTTCCCATTGACAAAAGTATTCGAAGATCCAGCTACGGCAGGACCAACCACGCCATGGGCGCAACTAGGACAGCCATGGGAATCCGAGGGGCATTGAGCTTTGTCGCCAAGTCGTCCTGCAGCCGGCATAGGCGAATCCTCCCGAAGAGTTTCTGTAGGCTTCGCAACGTTAGTCTCTAGATTGGATTAAAGTGGACCCCAAAGTCAAGACAAAATCAAACTGAGTTTAAGCGGGTCGCTGGTTTTCCTCCGCGACCCAGCCCCGCTCCGTTTTTTCGTTGGATGGAGATTTCTTCTTTTCGCGAAATCAACCGTAGGATCTTTAGTAACTACGTAGTTCCTGTTCGACAAATCGCATTTTTTCGCAAACATGGCGAATAGATGAACATAGAGCCTGCGAAAAAATAGCTGCACACCCCGGTACTGGCAACTTTTGGCCGTCTCGACTGCAAAAAAACCTTACGCCACATTTCCGATATTCCTCAGGATTTTTTCGGACAATCCGGCGCAAATCCGGCTGTCCAAAAATTTCCCTAAAAAACACCACACAACACATCTAGCGAATGTCCTGAACCCTGTCGCGGGTCCCATCTTTGGTCTCAAAACGAGATGGCCACAAACATAATGTGGTCGAAACCCGATTCTTTGCCGACAAAACGCCTTGATGAGTTGGTCTAAATCCTCAATCAATCCACGGGCCATGTGACATGGCCTTGCCGCATCGGGTAAGCGGTGGTTACCATGTCGTTGTCCCATCCGGATGTTGTGTGAGTCCGGCCGGGGTGTTCGGACAGTGGTCAGAGATGTTGTTGGTGAACATGTTCAAACGAAGTACGGTGATGGGGGCTTGGGTTCTGATTGGTTGCGGTTTGATCGATGTGACACAGGCAAAGCCGTTTGAGGACCCATCCCCGCCGGCAGAATCCGAGCTTCCAGACTGGCTGAAAAAGCGGCTTCGGGACCGGGATGTCCCCGCCGATCCGGATGTTGTTGCCCCACCCATCGTGACGCCCCAACCCACGACATCGCCGCCGGAATTGCCGCCGCAGGAAGTTCCGGACCCCCACGGTGGAGTTTCTACGGAAGGCTCGCCGGCCGTTGCAGCAGAAGTGCCCGAAATGCCATCCATTACGCCGTTTAAGTTGGGAAAATTGTTCTCGGTTCGAGCGGTTCCGCCGCCGGTAGATGTCCAGCAAATCGGTTTTGGTGTTGACTTCCGGATTTCTCCGGTCCGGGCGGTTGCAAAAGCGCAGATTCAAAATCTGAAAAATGACTATCCCGATTTGTCGGAGGTCATCGAGTTGGCAAAAGAAGTGGATCTGGAACTCATTGAGTCAAAATCCGGGGAAGAAATCGAAGCCATGTTTCTTTCGATCAATGGACTTTCGACTGAGGAAAAAAAAGCAATTCAGGAGGTGGATTTTGAGGCTTCCAAAGAAACCTTGCTGTTGGTATTGGAGGTGGCGCAGGATCCAGAAGATGCAGTGACCTTTTCGATTGAGCCATTTGTTTCTTTTTCGATTGACCCGTTGACGACAACCCTGGTTGTGCCGTTGGCAGGTTTTGTGTTGGGGGATGACTCGAGTTTTGAATTTGGTAACTTAATGGTCGATTTACGATTTGCCCACGATGTGTCGGAGGACCTGCGGTGGAGAGTCGCTTACGGCGCGTCTTTTTTTGCGCCCACAGGGACGTCGCGTTCCGATGCGTTGGCACTCAACAATCCACTGGAGGCTCCTCGTTGGCTGCATCGTTATCTGGGAATGGAGTTTTATTCAGCCGCGGGCGTGGATTTTGAGTATTTGTTGCTCCAAGCCGACGTGGGATTGAGCAGTTTGATCGGCGTTCGCGACGGCGCCCGCCCACAAAACAGTGTGTATTTTCGTTATGGTTTTGCGGTTACTGCTACGCCGGGAGATATTATTTCTCTGGATTTGGAGTTGTCAGGCGGCGTGGGAATCAGCGACGCACGTGCGTTTGATGTTCACTACTTTACTGGTGGGCTTCGATTTCACTTGGCCGGGATTCAGCCGGCTGTAGGAGTACAGATTCCGTTGTATTTACCGGACCGAACTGTATTTGGGAGCTACAGTGGTCTTGATTTTGCGTCACCAGCCGCAATCAATGTTTTGGCCCAGATCCACGCGGCATTTTGATTCGTGGGTGGCTTGGAGTTTTCGACAAACGATACCCGACAAAGTCGCTTTAGCCAGAAACCACTACGCGGGCTGGCCGCAACAACCGTCCGTGAAAGGTGTATCCTTTGATGATTTCTTCGAGAACGATCCCCGGCTCTTTTTCCAGGTCGGCCGCTACTTGAACAGCCTCATGAATCGCGGGATCGAATTTTTCACCGACGCACTTAAACGATTCCAAACCGTGATTCGTCAAGACCCGAAGAAACAAATCCAACACCATGCGGACACCGGTTACAAACGAATCGGAGGTCGATGTGGTGGATGCCAGTCCCACTGCGCGTTCGAGATTATCGATAACCGGCAACAAATCTTTCAGCAACTTTTCTCCAGCGAACCGCACGGCGTCATCCGCTTTTTCTTCGGTTCGTCGCCGGTAATTTTGGAAATCGTTGCTTAAACGTTGCAGCCGTTCCTTGGTGCGGGTCAACTCGGCGTCATTGGTTGCGGCCGACCGAGAGGCGGCAAGGCTTGCCAGCAACGCCTCTCGTTGCCGATCAGGGTCATTTGCTGTTTCGGCAGGAGGCATCGCCGCGGATTCGTGTCGCGGCGTGGCCGGTGGGTCCGCAGGTTGGGTATGGCCTCGTGGTGAGGGTGTCGGTGTGGTCTTCGCGGCTTGAGGAGGGTCTCCGTAATTGCCCACAAGGCCTTCCAGTTGTGCTGAAAGGTCATCCAAGGCCATGAGATCACCGATATCAATGTGATATACCCCCTGCCGGTTTCCGGATTGGCTGGCGGGAGGTCCTTTGGAATCGCCACGATTGCGGCGTTCATTGTCATTTCCGGTCACCTTGGTTGCTCCTTTACGAACAAGCGATTTCGTGTGCAGTTAAACGTCGCGACAATCTTTGTGCGGCCGCAACCACCACGGGGATCATCGTTCTATAGTCCATACGCATGGGACCGATGATTCCCAACGTTCCCAACCTTTGGCGGCTGGTACCATAAGGAACCGTAATAACGGTACATTCGTCTAATCCGCAAATCCAATTTTCAGCTCCGATACGAATTTCCACAACATCGCCGCCGGCGCAACGTTCCAACAATTCCAGCCACAATTCTCGATGTTCCATTGCGGCGAGTATCGGGCGAATTTTGTCGATATTGTCAAAACGTTCTTGTTGTAACAAATGCTCCTTGCCCTCAATAAACACATCGGTTTGGTCGGTGTCCGCGCGCAATGTTTGTTCCGCAAGCAATAATGCGGACTGCAAAAGAGAATTTGCCTGCGCCCGGCCTTGATTTAACTCAGAACGGATTCGCAGCACCAGTTCGTCGAGTGTCCACTCTCCAAGCTGGCTTTTTAAGTAACTGTTTAAGTGTTCCAGATCGATGGCCTGAAAATCCACATCAAAATGAATGGTTCGGTTGTGAACGACCCCCGCCTTTGTAACCAGGATCGCCAACAACGTACGCGGACGAAGGCGGATAAACTCCATGTGCTCCAGAATGCTATGGCGCAAAAAAGGTCCAACTGCGATTGACGCAAAACGAGTCAGCATTGCAAGTCGACCGGACATGGACCTTACTAAGGTGGAGGCCTCGTGTTCAGTTGGCATTCCCGGGATGAAATCCAACGATTGCTCGTGTCTTAACGGCGACGGATCGGTGCTGGGTATCGCATAAGGTACGTTTCCGGTGTCAGCCACGTCGTGAGAGGTCCAACGATGGTCTGCAAGAAGCAGTTTTACGTAGCTTCGATACCCCGCCCAGGTCGGTATTCTTCCTGCGGAAGTATGAGGCTGGGTAAGATACCCCAACTCACTGAGCCGAGACATGATATTTCGAATGGTGGCGCTCGAATAACGTTGACCCATTTGTTGTGCCGCCGCTTCCGACCCAATTGGATTTCCAGTGTGGATATGAAGATGAACCACGGCATGCAACACGTTTTGTTCGCGTTCACTTAGTGGTTCAAGCGTTGGTGGCGGGTTTTTTGCGGGTTCTTTCACGTTTTCGACTTATCAATAACCTATGGTTGATGCCAAACCACCGGCGACGCGCTCCGTTTCGCCGACATGCCATTAAGCTAACGTTGACCGATGCCAAGTGTCAAACAACCGCCAGCATACCTCAAACAAACATGAGTTATGAATAGGCCGTCGTTTCATGGAGGCTGCCCTGCAACTTGTACACGCCTCGTTGGTTACTTTGCTCCCCAAATAATTCGCAGATCGTAAGGCCACGGTCCGAAATCTACCTCCGCATTTTTGGATCGAACTTCGATAATGAAGGTCTTGGTCACGTTGGTATTGTCAACGTCAGGGCAGGGAGAACTCGTATGGCATTGAACCGATTCATTTCCATCACTTGTAGAAGACCAAGTCGCGAGATATTGCCATTTTGCGCCGGATGGTTTGTAGATATGGACAAAAAGATCCAGATTGATCAGATTTTTGAAGGTGTTCAATGTGACAAAAATTTGTTTCCCTGTGGCGGAATAATAATCGCGGTCGTTTTTGTGTCCGATTATCGCGCGTAATGTGCGGCTCCAGCCGTTTGCCGAATTATATTTGTCCAACATTCCCAAAAACGGAAACGCTCTTGAGTCAAAAATGGGATTGGTACTGGTGATTGGATCGAAAACGACGCCGGCACGATCATTGGGTTCATACGCATCAAAAGCGCCTGTTCTATATCGACTTAACGCAAATGGACTCGTTTGTCCGTCGGTGAGCAACTGGGTGTCGCTATAGGTACCTTCGCCAAACGAGTAGCAGTTGAGTGCAGCATTTTCGCTGCCGACATAAAGGATATCCAGCCGGCCGTCGCGATTGATGTCCGTAAGCAGCGGTTCGCCACCGGAAACCTTAATCGGAAACCCGTCCATCGGTGTGACTCCGTCGATGACAGTCATTCCGACGGCATCAACGCGCACCGTTTCGTATTTGCCGTCAAGGTTCAGATCAATCGCGCCACCGTTGATCGATCGAAGCTTTCCATCGATCGCGATATTTCCTGCGGCGTCAATAGGCGCCAGTGTTGGACTGGGTCCAGACACCGAAGTCGGCAACGCCTTCGGTGTGCCATCCAGGTTCCATCCAAGTAACTTAGCACCGGAAACATCATTTCCGAACCAATGCATGACTTCGATTGCACCATCTCCGTCTACGTCGGCAAACAAAGGTGACGATCCGCCTGCATACGCGTTTAGCGGATCGGGAACCGCAAATTGCAGTTTTGGGTCGGTTATTATTTGACCGGATTGACCATCCACTATCACCATCAATCCGTTACAATTGGGCGAACCCGGTGAATTGCAGGTGTAGTAACCTGTTCCGATGGCGATTTCCGCGATACCGTCACCATTGATGTCCCAAATACCCGGCGTATCGGCGGAAAAATAGGCCCCGGGCGGAGGAGAGATGTCGAAAATCGCTTTGGCTCCTCCTAATCCGTTACGAAGGACCACGGAAAACTTACTCTCGCCGGAGGTGACAATATCGGTGATTCCGTCGTTATCTAAGTCAAACACGGCACCCGGACGCCAGCCGGTGCCAAATGTTTCGTATGATTCCAATTCCGCGCCGTTCGTACAGTTGAGAATCCGCACGCTGTTGGTTTCGATAAGAAAAACATCCAAATAATCGTCGGTGTTGGCAGACGCCAAAATGGGGTGCGAATACTGGACCGACGCCTGGCTGGTCCATTTGACCGCGCCCATCGGATCGATCATTCGAACCGTTCCAGCGCCCTGAACGATGACCTCCAGGGAATTTGTGGTGTCCAACTGCGCAACAGCGATATGGCCACTCGTCACTCCCAATGGCACAGGCCAGGTACCCTCACAAAGTTGTGGGCATTGAAAGTCTGCGACGGGCGCCAAACAGTCGTTCAAAAAACCATCACATAGTTCGGGGGCATCGGGAAATACCGTCGAAGCGGAGTCATTACAATCGGTGGACAATAGCGAAAAACCCACCGGAGCACTTTCGCCGACCATATCGCCGTCATTGTCCCACAGGCAGGACAAACTACCTAACGTCCCTTTCGCGCCAAAACCGTCTCCATCCAAGTCAATATATACCTTCGTTTGGGGTAGGCCTTCGTCGACTGTGCCGTTGCAGTTGTTGTCGGTTTTGTCGCATAACTCCGAAGCACTTGGGAAAATGGTGGGGTTAAAATCGTTACAGTCTCCACCGAGGTCGGTGTATCCCAATGGTGTTTGGCAAGCCTCTTTGGTGTTGTAGACCGCCCCGTGACCATCGTTGTCCACGTCGATGTAATAGGTGGTCTTCACCCCTTCATCTGCTTGCCCGTTACAATTGTTGTCGAACCCGTCGCATAACTCGACCGCCATGGGATGAATGTTGAACAGGGTGTCGTTGCAGTCTCCTGGAACCGTTGCGACGTAGTTGTCGGTGGGTTGACATAGGCATAGGCTGTCTGCGGCAACTCCGAACGTATCGTTGTCGGTATCCAAATAAAACTTTTGACAACCCAACGCGGAGATTTCATCGATCTGCCCATCGCAATCGTCGTCCACGGAGTTACAGGTCTCAGTCCCCTGGGGAGAAATTTTGTTGTCCGCATCATTGCAGTCACCGGATTTGGTAACATAACCAGGTTGAATTTTGCATAAGCAGGTGGTTTGGTCTCCTCCCCACCCATCGTTATCTAAGTCCACTGATAAGTTAACACAACCGATGGCATCGATGCCGTCGATATCGCCGTCACAATTGTCATCTTTCCCGTTACACAACTCGTTGGCTTCTGGGAAGATCTGAGGGTTTTGATCATTACAATCGCCAGGTTGCGTTGCAGTAAACGGGGAAGCCGACTCACATAAGCATTGGGTGGCGCCGGCTATGCCGAATTGATCTTTGTCCTGGTCATAAAAATACAGTTGGCAACCCGGCGAGTTGGGGTCGTCCACCACACCATTGCAGTTGTCGTCGATCCCATTACATATTTCGACGGCACCATGGAAAATCAACGAGTTAAGAGGCGCGCAGTCCACCAAATCGAGATCGCCATCGCCGTCATCGTCATTGTCGCAGGCATCCCCGTTGCCGTCACCGTCCAGGTCTTGTTGGCCCGAATTCGCGTTGGCAGGGCAGTTGTCTGTGGCATTTTCCGTAAGGTCTCCATCCATATCCACGTCGCACATGTCTCCTTTGTCATCCAGATCCAGGTCTGCCTGACTCGTGTTCGCGACATCGGGACAGTTGTCAGCGTTGTTATCGAACCCATCGCCGTCTTTGTCGTTATCAACGCAGTCGGCAATCGAGTCCTGGTCGGTGTCGGCGAAACCTTCATCAATGGCACCATCACAGTCGTTGTCCAGCGCATCGCATAACTCGGGTATTGCCGGAGAGGCTCCACAAATCGACTTTCCCCCGATACAGGTTGCGATACCTGCACAAACACCGATCTCGTTGGCGGTGGTGCACGCGACACCGTCGGTGTCTTCGTCTATGGTCCCGTCACAATCGTCATCTTTGTTGTTGCAGATTTCCGGGGTGGCAACAGATGCGCTGCAGGTCGTAAATTGGCCGGATTTACAGGATTTTGTACCAACGCATTCACCCAGTTCGTTGGAATGTTTACATCCGGTTGACGCTCCTTCCCACTTTGGTTGACATTCACATAGGCCGTCTTCGGGAAAACACCATTGGCCCGAATGGGTGTCGGAATCGGCACAAATCGACCCGGAAGGGCATTGGGTCGACGATTTACAGCCATAAGAACAAAAACTGCCATTGCCGTTTGGCGCACCGATACAACTTCCCGGTGGTTCGCCGTACAGACCGACACAATCTTCGTCGTTCAGGCAGGGTTTACAAAGGTTTTGCATGGCATAAACACATACAAAAATGAGATCGGGAAGGGTCTGGACTTGTGAGCACACCCAGCCGTCGGGGCAGGCCGTTTCCGTGCCACAGCTCTGAGCGCACACTTTTCCATCTGGACCGTTGGCGCAAATACCGCTGAAACATTCCGACCCGTTGTCGCATGGATAACCCGCCTCGCCAGGTTGGGGGCCTCCTGAGCCGAGATCCGGCAGCGTCATCGCGTCGTGTGGCGATGTCATATCGCCGGCAGAGTCGGTATCCGCGTTGGCGTCGCCGTTGTCGCCATCGGCAGTACCAATGCCACTGATATCAGACATGGCACCATTCTTACCTGAATTGGTACTTGCATCGTCGCTGCAACCTAACGATCCAACAAACAATATGCTGATGAGGGTCCACGACACAAAAACGAGGTATTGGCGCATTCAGTTCATCCGTCGGTTACTAGCCCACATTTCTCGCAAGCCTGAGGCTACGAGAGCCGATCTGCGAGCATCTTCGGGCATGGTAGACTTTCAGCGTTCTCGCCGGCAAACTCGTGAAAAATACGGGCCGAGAGATAACAAAAGTGTACTGATTCAAGGGGTGACAGGCGAAAATTTTGGCTTGTGGCGCGCGATAGTTTGAAACCGAAATTTCGTAATTGCTTGAAATGGTTTGTAATTGGGGCAATCCATTGTGGTGATTTACGGTAAGATTGCGGGCGCTATTTATGGCTTTTCCACCGTGATCTTAACGGTACTTTGGCCACTTTGTCCGGCGTTGTCCTTGGTACTGAGTGTCAATACATAAACTCCGGGATCCTTATAAAGATGGAACAACTCCACGTCCTGGTTGGGAGGTTGGTTTACAAATACCGTGTCGGGAGTGTTGTCCCCAAAATTCCACCGCAACTCAGATAAAGGGCCTTCGCCATCGTGAGCGTGACCTCGTAGGTAAACTTCCAATGGAGCGGATCCGGATTGAGGTTGCGTGGTTGTGATGTGGGTGGAGGGAATCTGATCGCCGGCATTCGGCATCACACTGACGGTAAACAACTGCTGGGCATGGCGTCCAACGGAGTCGACAATGGTTACAGTGGCCACGTGGTTGCCGATGTGAGTGAACGTGTGACTTGCTTGCATACCCTCCAGATGTCCTTCGTCCGCTCCAAACTCCCAGAAAGCTTTGACGAGTTGGGTAGCGGGTGGTCGCACGAGTGAAGCGGAGGCATCGAATTGCACCGCAAAGGGGGCAATCCCTGTTAAGTTATCCGGTAAGGTTTGGATCACGGGTACTGGAGCGTCGCATTGATTGACCCCAAGTACACGATACAACTTACCGGTCAGAAACTCGCCATAATAGATCACCCCGTTGTCGTCCTGTCCCACAAGAACCGGTTTGCCTACATAGGGCAAAAAATCGCTTTCCCAGCCAAGTTTTTGCGGCAGTTGCTGAGGGTTCGCAAGGCGTATCCGGCGGATGTCGCCCTGATTCCAACTGGCTATGAGAACATCACCATACAAATCTGGGAGCAGTGATCCTTTGTAGATCAAGAGTTTGGCAGGTGCGATGGTCGGAGTCCAACTCTGCACCGGGTCTGTGGTTGTTCCGTTGTTCAGAAATCCCGAACCCAGCGGCCACCCCAAATTTCCGCCTTTGGGTATCCAGTTGAGTTCGTCTCCATAGGACGGCCCATTTTCTGACTGATACAACTCGCCTGTATCCGGATGAACGGCAAGGCCAAATCCTTGCCGGATACCGCAGGCATAAATCCTGTCGGGAATACCATCGTTTGGACTGACAAATGGGTTGTCGGGCGGTGCCGCGCCGGTGTTTTTGTCGATTCTCAGGATACATCCAACAATATTGCTGAAATCCTGCGCATTCGGCGGTGTCGTGGCGTCTCCTAGGCCTACGAACAAGCGCTGGTCGTTTCCGAATGCCAGACCGCCGCCGTTGTGGGTCTGCGTACCACCTGGAAGGTCGGTCAGCAATGATTCGAAGGCGTTGGGTGAGATGGCGGTATTCATCGCTGCGTTGTACCGGATAATCCTTTGCCGTGTATTTCCAAATGGTGTCGGGCCCGATTTTGGATTTTGGACCTCTGTTGTTCCATCGGGATTTTTCAGCAATTCAAACGGGCAGGACAACGTATCACAGGTTCCGGCTTTGCCGACTGTGTCGCCGTTGTAAATATAAGACTGGAAAACATAAAGATAAGGGCTCTGACCGAATTCCGGATCGATCTCGATATCAAGCAGACCGTTTTCTTCCCATGCTTCGGAGTTCTGCGGGACCGTCACAAACGGCACCGGCAACAATTGACCGTTTTGGACAATTCGGATTTCTCCGTTTTTTAACGCGACAAAAACTCGGCCATCGGGTGCAAATGCGATGTCTACAAGTTTATAGGGTGCGAGATCTCCCACAAGAAGTTCTTCACGGTATCCGGCCACCGTCATGCTGCACTCCGACACACAGTCTTCGCTGTCACAACCGATGTCGGCACTGTCAAACACATCGGACTGTGTGGCATCCTGATTTCCGGCATCAATAACATCGTAGATCACTATGTCCTGGATACCGGCTGGTGTGTCCGATAGGCCCGTGTCGGTGAAGACAACGTTTGTGTCCGAGTTTCCAACATCGATGGCGGGGTTCGACGTGTCGACATACGAATCGACTTGTGTTGTCGCTGTCTTACTGTCGGGGGATTCCAGTTCAGTTGTGACGCAGGCTGAAAACGTGATGGCGACGGCACAACCAAGATACCACGGTCGCATGCCCGGACCTGTGTTCGAGTAACTTTGGAGTGACGGCGAATTGCCAAGCGATGGTGTGAACATAACGGTCCGCATGTAAAATAAGCCGGAGAGTTCAACTACTGGCCGAGTGCGATCGGTACAAATTGAACGGCAGGAATCGGCGTTCCATCGGAAGTCAATGCGAGTTGTAACGATCCGGCAAAAACAAGGTTTTGATGGCGAGTCAGTGTTGGAAACACCCCATGTACCCCGTTGACATTGATCGACGTGGAGGTGAAGTGGGTACCTTGTAATCGAGTAACCCGTAAGTCACCGGTTGTTTCGTCGCCATGAGCAATCCAAGGTTTTCCGTCAATCAGAATGGTCATGGTACCGCCTCCGACCCAATGTCCATCACCCTCGTCGACAGTTGTAATGACTCCGGCTCCATCAACCGAGCCGACGTAAAGCCTCAATGTGTGGTCGGAGAAGTCCTGGTAGGCAAGGTAGATAGTACCAGACGGTGAAACTGCCATTGAGTTATGTCTTCCGGTGTCGTGCAGGGGTGTTGCTCCATCTGTAACCGCTTCCACGGTTCCGTCCAAAACGAGGTTGCTCTCTACCCCCCGTTCGGAAACTCGTGCGAGTCTGACTGCCCCTATGATCGAATCGTACCAGGCAACGGCAACGGTATTGTCAGGCAACGTTCCCATAGCCGGAAACAATCCGGTACCACGAACCATTCGCGTAAACGACGTAGGTGAGCTCGCTTCTTTTTGGCGGGTATCGACGATGATTTGATAAGGAAAGGATTCGGGGCCGGTCGGGTTTGGTCCGGACGCGAATTGGACCAACAAGGCTGTTTCCAGATTGTTGTTTGCATGTATCAATGTAGCGACAACTGGATGCCCTTTTTGTCTTACCGCAATAGCATTGTGGAGTCCGGGATCTCCGGTTTTGAGCAAGTCAAATGGTAATATAACTTGTTTTGATGGTAATATAGTAGCAAAGCGTAAAGTTGCTTCAGACTGTGGTTCGGCCTCTTTTCGATAAACGGCGTACAAGGTTTCCCCGTCTGCGGCCATCGCCAAATACTGTCCGACATCGGCGCCGACCGACGAAACCCCGCCTCTGCGTCCAGTCACCAAGCCGTCGATGGGGCCCGCGGGGACTCCGTCAAGCCACAACGTGTGTACAGGTGTGGAGGTTTGGGCTTTAGGACCCGTTGTCTCGAAGTATTGTAACACCAGGTCGCCGTAGTGTGCATCGTAACTTATGTGGGCCAACGTGTCGTTGACTGAGGCCACTTTCCCCCAAAATCCTGGTGTTCCTGGAACAACCTCCGGCAGGGGTGTGCAACCACATTGAAATGCCGTGTTGTGACACTGCAATCCTAACAGCGCGGAGGTATTGACCACAATTCGGATCTCACCTGGTTTACATTGGACATCGGAACAGAATTTCGATGCGTCCAGGCACCGTTGAACCGCGGGAACACATGCCTCGTTGGGGCTGCACCCACTACAAGGTGGTGTCGAGGAGCATACTCCGGCCGCACACCGGTGTGTGGGATGGCAATCCGAGTCTTTTAGGCACGGCGCTGCCATACACACACCAAAAGAACAGCTCTCGTCTATCCCTGTGCACGGGTTCGTCGGGCTGCACGGAAACTCCGGCAGCACACACTTTCCACCCAAACAGGACGACCCTGGGCAACAATCCAAGTCACCGATACATGGCTGCGCCACAACACATTGACCCGATCCATCGCATACCCAACCCCCAGGACATTCCGATGTCTTGGCGCATCGCGGTGGTTGTGAAACCGTGTCGGTACAGGCAGACGAGGCAAATGTGGCCAAAAAAACACAAATCGTTCGTGTTCGGGAAGTTGGAGGTAAACTAATCACGTTTCCTCCTTAAATAAACGCATCCGACCGCTGTTGCCATCAATATGGCCAACACAATCGACGTGGGCCAAGCCGACGCAGCACATCCACCGACAGAACCGGATGATATCGAACCACCACCCAGTTCGGGCTGAATCTGCTCTTCGGAAATTATTTCGCCAACAAAAACAGTCGTGTAGGAGGGATCGATCGTGCGCCATTGGCCCATTTTTCTGCCGCGGACATCAATACGATGGCGGCCGGGCAACAATAGGGCAGGGTGGCGAATCACGAGATGCGGACCGGCGACAAAATCTCGCCATATGGTTCCGTCTACTCGCCACTGATATTCCCCGTTTTGACCACAACCGGTTACACCAAGAGTCACCTCGGCAGATTGAGTATTCGCGCTCCTCTCGACAATCTTGGCCGTTGTGTTGCATTGGTACAAAAGAGCCGCCTCCATTTTGGGCACTAAGTTTATGTAGAGCGCCAGCCAATCCGGGGAGACGCTGGATTGGCCAATTGTACGAATTTCTTCGATATTCGGCACAAGCGGAAAATCGGTGGTATCGGCGGTGCCCGAAAGAAGGGGGCTTAGATCCACAGGTAAGGAATCGAGCCCACCCAGCAGCACGGATATACCGATTTCGACCACAAACGGTACGATGGCTTGCAGGTTTGCGTGGGCGACCAATTCGTTATACGTCACGGTGGGGTTGCCGACTTCCAGTCCTGCTAATGAGAGTTCCAGAACATTGGGGCCGGTCAATACCACGTTGGCAAATACGTCGAGATCGGTGTTTACTGAAAATAGACGGACAGTTCGGTAAGCACTTTCGACGTAAAGTGATACGCCCATGTTGGGTAGTGTGACTCGTATGTGTGGGGAGGTTCCGAATCGGACAAGCGGCAGATCCGATGCCTTAAATCCTGGTTCGAGCACAATCACAAGCGGCGCATTGTCGCCGACGAGGCGCCGCAACCCCGGCAACAACAAATCCATGACACCGGACGACAAAGTGAGTCCAAACAGCTCTTCGATCTGGATGCTGTCAACCCGAATACACATCGCACCGGTTCTAAAAACCCCCCAGACCAGTTCGTTGACGAACCGTTGTGGCACAGCCGCCGCGATATCGTACTCGGTGATGCCGCCGGACGTTGTTGTGACTACGGCGTCTAAGACCGGGGCACCCCCCTGCGGCATGGCGGCAAAGTCGGGCTCGTCGGTAGCAAACGACGTACACACGTGAGGTTCAGTCGGGGCGACGCCACCTTGCAGCACCACATCCAACCCCCCGTCTTGTACAACAAACGTGTTCGGGGCGGGGCCAAGCGAAAAACCGAGGTTTTTTAGTCCGGGAAACAATGGAGATAACGTTGGCAAAAAAGTGTCAAGCAGGCTTTGTACCTCCACTTCGCCCCCCAACAAGAGTTTCATGCCCCCCAACAATTGCTGTGCTAATCCGTTTACCAACGTGTTGATGGCCGATACCAGCAGTGGGTTGATGGCATCATCCTGCAATAGGGCCAAAAGGCCCGGCAGCGTTGCTTCAGAAAGTGTGTCTAGCGCGTCACAGACCAATGCGCATTTGTCACAAGGTGTATCAAACAGAGCGTCGGTAATGTCGTTTGATGTCGCGCAAACTGGAGCCTCACATGGGGTTACGACACCCAAATCCATGTCGTCTATTGACAAAGATAAGACGTCGGTTTGTAAGATAATACGCCCGGTTATATCGGTAGCCAATTGGGCCAACGCCACGAAACTGACTTCGGCGATTGCATCCGCTGGATCTCCGAGGCCGTTTGCGATTCCGCACGCAACCGCCTGTGTTCCGGATGCGCCGAGCACCGAATAATCAGCGGTCCCGGTGATTTCCCCAGACAACACTCCCAGTTTGGCTCCGGTCATGGACAACAGAACGGATGCTCCGGCAACGTCGTCATCTACGAGTTCCAATTGCAGCCCGGACCAATCCAAAGTCAGGACCAACGAACTCACGTCAAGTGTGGTTTTGAGGCTGCCCAACGACCCGGCATCAAATTCGGCGAACGGAATGGTCTGGATATAATCCCCAAGCGGAATGTGGACACGCCCGTTTTCGTCGACGGTGAACAAGATGTTTATCAACGACTTCAACTCAGTCGTAAGTGTATCCACGCCACTTTGGGTTACCCTCACGACCGCGGTTTCCGACAGATTAAATGACGCCGGCAACCGGTAGTTGGAGTCCAGATATGAAACAAGGGCTCCCAACATGCCGTCTTGGGGCGCAATAGTGGAGCAACCGGCGTGAGCCGTCATGACAACGGAGCAAAACAGCAGTGCTGTTGTCAGCCGATTTGGTGTTGGTATGGACGTTTTGCGCCCGTGGGTGTCAATCAATTGAACTTTAGCGTCAGCGGGATGTTTCTGATACTTGCGGAAAGGCGTTCGGCTGGATATGCCCGGTAAGTTAAACAACCACGATGTTACGCCCCCGATTTTTTGCTTCATAAAGTTTTTCGTCTGCTTTGCGGACAAGGTCATCGGGAACCTTCATCGACGAATCAAGTGAGGCAATCCCAATACTTACTGTAATGGGTACCGCATTTCCTTCAAACTCAAAAGTGTGATTGGCGATCATGTCGCGAAGAATCGTTGCAAATTCCACAGCCTGGCCAGGACTACATTCGGGTAGGACAACAGCGAATTCTTCGCCACCGTAGCGTGCAAACAGCTCTTCTCGGCGCATCCTATTTTGAATGACGTCGGCCAATTCTCGCAGCACATAATCTCCGGTCAGATGCCCAAACTGGTCATTGACGTTCTTAAAATGATCGATGTCGAGCATTAAAAGAACCAAACCACGTCCGTATCTTACACACCGGCTGAACTCCTTTTCCAAAAACTCCTGAAAATACCTTTTGTTGGCGATTCGTGTCAGTCCGTCACGGATAGTCATTCGGTAAATTTCTTCGTGATAGGCACTCTCGATATCCTGACCTGACAGATGTTTAAAAATGGTGTCGCCAATCTTGATATAATCACCGTGTGATAATTTGGTTCGGTCGATCAGTTTGTCGTTGACATAGGTTCCATTCGTAGACTGCATGTCCACGATATATTTGCTGCCGCGCAGATCCTCAATTCTTGCGTGTCGGCGAGATACGCTGTCTGTGTCAACGACGATGTGGTTATCCGGGTCTCGGCCGAGCGTAATGTACTCCTCGTCCAAATCGAACTTACGCCCGATGGATTTTCCATAAATCTCAACAAGACAGTCGCGGCCGCGGACAACTTCGTTCGGAAGTTGTCGTACCGCTGTGACCCGTGTTTTTCCGTTGTCCGCTTCCATGTCGTTGACTTGAGGCATTGCCAATGATGTCCGCCGTTAACGTACGACTACCATAAAGGCGGCAAACAATCCTGTGTTTGTACCCAAACCGCCTTTAACTTAGCTATCGGTCCAGTGGTCAGCGAAAATAGACAAACAACCACCTAGGCAAACCAACACCGTTGCCCAACCTATCACGCAAATCGTACGCGAGCGGGTTGACCCTTCGATATCCATACTTAGAGGGTGTTTGCGTAAAAAATTGCGTTACGCGGAACATTGGCCTACTCCGTCGGCCGTGCCTCGGTCGGCAGGCCCGCCTCGCTACGGCCACTGTCTCGCTCGCCGTTATTTTTTTCCCAAACACCCTCTTAGAGGTTGTTTACATATTGAATCCTGCTGCGCGTGTCTACGACCTACTACGCCGATTTTGCCTCGGTCGGCTCATCCTCGACGTGCCACTTGGCACGCCCCGGGGGGCCTTGGTCGGCAAAACAGGCTCGTTACGGTCATAGACTCGCTCGCCGAGGATAGACATTTAAACACCCTCTTACAAAGGAGCCGGATTTTGTTTGTAAATGGTCTAGATGTTCCGTGCAGCGTTGATTTTGCCACAAATCAGTTGCCGACGTAACACCATGTAGGAATAAGCTGGCTGTGCGGCCACAAACCAACCCAACATCACAGAGTATACGAACACACGCCAACTTGTTGCAATACCCTAGACCCTGCCACCGGTCTCCTCACAACAATTTTGTGGTCGGCATGTTTCACTTTCTGTTAAAGCTCATCTTAGAGAAAAATTCGGCGGTTTCCAATCAAAAATTCAATGTCTGTTAGTTTCTTGTTGGATACGCTGACGTGGTCAACGGAAGCAGATAGACGGTGTCGTAACGGCCGTTAAGATGGTTGGCTTCAAGCCCGGAGTGACCCTGGTTGGGTCGATTTTGGGCCGGATGGCCCGGGACCGTCCTTACGGAATATCGGGAATATTCCACAAGGACGGCACTGGACAAATTGGCCAAAAGCGACCGATCCAGGGACACTTATCTATTTTCGCTGACCCTCTGAGAGGGTGTTTGGGAAAAAAATAACGGCGAGCGAGACAGTGGCCGTAGCGAGGCGGGCCTGCCGACCGAGGCCC
>JABWCM010000076.1 GCA_013360285.1 Myxococcales bacterium | reverse complement strand
GTTTCCTGGCCGTGGATCGTGTTTCAATCCCCCATGAGTGAGGGAGGGTCCTGCAGGGCCCAAGCCCTGCGACCCCCCGCCGGCCGCTCCCAGTTTCAATCCCCCATGAGTGAGGGAGGGTCCTGCAGGCTACCAACAAAGAGCCGCCGAAGAGCTGGCCATCAAAAAGTTTCAATCCCCCATGAGTGAGGGAGGGTCCTGCAGGTGTTCGTTCTTTTGACTAGTAAGTAAGAGCCAGGGTGTTTCAATCCCCCATGAGTGAGGGAGGGTCCTGCAGGTGAAGACGGGGATTTCCCTCCGGTTTCAAAACTATCTGGTTTCAATCCCCCATGAGTGAGGGAGGGTCCTGCAGGCCCTGGCTTAATATCGTCTATGATTTCTTCAACTTCAATATCTGTTTTCGCTAATGGCCTGCTCTTTTTTATTTTGGCTTCCAAATGCCTGTGACATGTTGTCGTTTTTTTTCTGAATTCCTGTGTTGTTTCTTCGGTTTACAAAGATCGCTCAACACCCCCGTCTCCAGGGTCATTTTTAGGTTAGCGGATTTGGTTTGTTTTGACAACGGGATTGGCGTTCACGTGTTGCCGACACTGGGTCTATGCACTATTTCCAAAGAGAGTCCAAAAATAACCAGAAGTTTTGGATTCAACCGAAAACAGTATTCATAATCGTCCGATTTTATATATTTTTTGCCATAGAAGTCCATCAATCCGAATTTGGCTGTAGACGTCCGTCAAATGGTTACCCGTTTGCCCGTATTTCCCATAAGCTTGAGGTTATGAACACTGATCCGGGACCCGCTTCGGTCATCGTCGACCGTTTTTGTCTTCATTTGTTTTCCACACGGCACCGCCATAGTTCTGAGTAAAAAAGCCCACAAATCACGAATTTGTGGGTGTCTCGGTGGTCCTACTACCAAGCCAGATGAGAAGTCGGAACTAATTTAACCTCTATGATTTTCGGCCTTGACATGGGTTGATTGAATAGATCACAAACGCAAACAAGCAGTGGTTTACACAACTCTTACAGGAGGTTTCTCATGGAGCTTACAAATGAAGAGTACATCGAAATCGGTGATACTTTGTCCAGTTCTGCGGTTATTACCCAGACGGAATTCAGCCTGACTCTTGCCGAACGGGATGCTGCGGGATTGGCGGGAAACGGTTGGGGTTCCGCCAAAACCGAAAAACTTCGTTCTACGCTTGCCGAGCTACGCACTGCCGATGACGCTTACACCAAAAAATCGGGTCGCCATACCGCGGTCGGCGTCGATATGGTTGCTCTGAGGCTGTGAAAAAAGTTGGGCGCGTTTTGGGGCCGCGAATTTTGCGCCGAATTGGACTCGAAAAACCCGAGTAATATCGGGAATATTGCGCAGGGTTTTTCGGAACCAAGGCGGCCAAAAGCCACCGCCCTAAGCCTGCGCAGCTATCTTTTCACAAACTCTCATGATCTAGATCCCACGAACGCCGATCTACGAGCATCTTCGGGCATGATGAACCTATTTTATCCTCAACATGACGCCGCCATGTTGCCCGGCAAAGAGGCATCTATTTACAAATTTGCCGGCGTGGCCCCCCGTCCGTAAGGTTTGTGAGAAATCCGGTTAATCTTCCTCGTCGTCTTCTATCCCCATAATCAGTCGTTCATCCATTTTCATTCCGGTGATCGACTCCAGCGTGACCGGTGTTTTGATTACATCCTTCGCCAACACCTCCGCTACCCGGTCCAGCTCCTTCTGAAAACTCTGCTGATACCATACCTTGGGTACGCCGTCGGACAACAGTTTTGGGTCTGCCGTCTGAAGGCCATCAAAAATCATTTGCGCTTGTCGGAACTGCATCATGGCATATCCCGGATGATTCAATTGATGCGCCAACTCGGCACCAATACACAACAATCGGAATCGTCTTCGGTCATTTCCGTGTGCTAGGGCCAACTCATTTGCATTCTCTATAGTAATCATCGCTTCTTTGACTAGCCCCATCTTTGCCTGTGCCGTTGCCATGTCGCCCAAAATCGACAACGCCAACGATTCATGGCCTGCTTTGACAACATGGGTCAATGCCCGGTTCAGCCACGTCAAAACTTTTGTTCCGCTCATACCCTGCATTTGTGCCACTACTGCCCTCAACCGCCACCACACACCGCGTGAAACCTCCACCAGCCGCAGCGCCGTGAAATCGGACGTTTTTTGCGCCAATTTTTCCACAGTGTCCAACAATCCCAGGCGAATGTCCTTCGTCAGCACCAACTCGTAGAGTTTGCCAAACTCCTTTGCCCGCATCCATTCCCAGCCGAGCCCCTCGATCAACGCGTGCGCTTTTTCTGCCGCAGCTCTGGGGTCATGATGCCGCTCATTTCTTCCCGCTGCGGCCGCTGTAGCCATTTCCACCCGTAAGTCGTGTTGCTCAAATACGTGTAAATAATGGGACAACATCGGCTCGGCATTCGATACATGCTCCACATCGCCGTGTTGAATCCACCGCCGTACGTGTTCCGAAATCTCTCCCATGCGGATCCGAATAAACACCGCGTCCCCTTTTCGATGAAGCCTACGATGTTTCCGCAACCAGCCCAGCACAACGTCCCGCCGCACCCCATGTCGTGGCTTCGGTCGTTTGGTAGCCCCTTTACGCGACGTCTTTGTTTTCACGTTTTCGCAACATTCCTCGAAAATTCTTGCCGCAGCTTCGATCCGGTTCATCCACAATTCAACATTCGGCACCAAACCCAAAGCGGCAGCAAGAGCAGACCGCTTGATCTTCAAATAATTCGCCCGACTGTCTTTGGCGACACCCCCGGTGACAAACGCTGTTTTTCCTATTTTTTCCCCTAGAGCAAAAATCCGTTGTACGGCCGCCCAAACCCATCCGCCGACACTTCCGGCAGCAATTTCCGACCGCCGTTTACGTTTGTGCGCCAATTGTGTCCGCTGACCCGTTCCGTCGTGCGGCTTTTTTAACATCTTGGTCCAAAAAAATTGCTCGGCGTCCGCCTCCGGAATTTCTTCGGTTTTGACCTGATTTTTTACCGCCAGTAGTTCACGAATAAACACAACACATGCTTTCCATGTTTCCGGCCAACTCGCTGCGTCAAACTCCCGTTTAGAATCAATTCTATCTGTTTGCATGGTGCTTCCCCTTTTTGTGACTAGTCACAAACACACCCACTGCCAAATGCGAGACTGCGCTCGTATGGTTGATTCCGTCAAGAACAACATACGAATTGTTAATCGAAACCTAAAAAAAGGAAAATACAATGGACCCGAAACAACTTGAAGAACTCCGGAAAAAACTCCGGGAAGGCCAGATTTTCGATGTCAGAGAAGGGCATGTGTACCTTCAATCCGCTCCTGCGTCCGTCAAACCGGAAAAAAACACTCCGGAACCACAAGGAGTGGAAGTCAAAAACCATCGGTGGGCCATGGCTTTTGAGTGGAATGCCGACCTGGAAAAACGTATCTTCA
The DNA here is from genome assembly GCA_013360285.1 of Myxococcales bacterium. Lineage (GTDB taxonomy): Bacteria > Myxococcota_A > UBA9042 > JABWCM01 > JABWCM01 > JABWCM01. The sequence continues at coordinate 44,319 of JABWCM010000076.1, read as the reverse complement.
CCGAAAAAGCTGTTCTTTCCCGAGAATACCCCTTGTTTGGCATCGACCTCCATGATGACGGAACCCCTTATGTTCATGGATTCATTGGTCCCACCGCGACATTAAAACAGCGATACCATGTCATGGTGACGCTTCCGCCGGCTTATGGTACCGGTGTGATGCCGCGCGCTTATGTCATTTCCCCGGACCTGATTCCCAATGCCCCCCATCAATATATTGATGGACACCTGTGCCTGGACGAAGGGGGTGCATTTACCGCCAGATCGACGTTGGTCACGTTTTTGGCGTGGGTTTCCGTATGGCTTGTTTTGTACGAAGCATGGGTTGAAACCGGAATCCCCTGGTAGGAGCAGACCGATGAATGTCGAACAACGCACCGTTTATCTTACCGAGTCGGCCCAGAACACGATTCTGGGCTCCCTTCGGACTTCCGTACAACACCGATTGGAGCAAGGTGGGTCGCTTCTTGCTTGTGAATCCCAGTCACCGCCGCTTATCGTGGTGGCGGTTCCTACCGGTCCCAATGCCGACCAGGGGTACGCCCACCTCGAAACCGACGCCCATTACCAAAATACGGCGATCGCCGCGATTCGACGTACGTTTCCCAACCTGACCTATGTCGGCGATTGGCATATTCACCCCATGCACCTGCCGTTTTTGTCCAGCACCGACATGGAAACCGCTGGAAAATTACTCACCGAAACCACACCCGCCCGGTCTCATGTTGATTTGTTGTTGGGCACCCCCGGTCACAACGGCGATGAGTTGTTGTTGGGATTCCGTGTTTCCCTGATGCCGCGTTATGGATTGTGGATGGAACCCCTTCAGTTGGCCGTGGTGCCCGACGATGATGCGGTTGTCATCAATAGGTTAAAACAGTCCGTTCCGCCTTTGGAACGACTGTTGAACCCCGGTCCGACCACCACGGCAGCCCCTGTTGTGATTCCCCCCGAAACATCAGCACGCATCGAACGGGATCTTCAAGAGGTGCGTAGTCGGCTACACGCCGAGACCAAGTTGCAGATGTTATCCTGTGGAACTCTTGCGGCCCATATTGTCCGAGGTGGCCACGAAGTTTCTGTAGTGTTTCCACCGGAATACCCCATGGGGGCACCCCTGGTGCTCTCCGGCCAATTGCAGTCAGGCCCCCTGACACCCATCCCTCTTCGTTACGGATGGAGCAGCTTACATCGGCTCACCGACGTGGTGGAGGAAGGGCTGCGTGCCGGGGACGGGGACCCGCCGATTACTTGGGTTCACCGCCTATTCAGAACTCGAAAACGCCGCCTTACGTGTTCGTCCCCGACAATCCAATCGTCCGGAGGTTCGTTATGAATAATCCACTTCAACAACATTTGGCTCGTATCAAAAAACGTTCTATGGCACCCTTGGGAACCATTTTGGTTCCCCCCGACATCGAAGACGTGTTAATGGGAGAAAATCCCCCTCCGTTGTTTGCTTATGTGACGAACGAATCGTTTCCCCGCTGGACACTCACAACCGACGAAGTCGGGGGAACAACTATCCCCATAGCAATCGGCACGCAGTTTTGTAATGACGACCAGACGCCGGTATTACAACCCCGCACCGGCGGCCTCGATCCTCTGGCTTCGTTTCAGGGGCGTCGACTCGGGGTTTGTTTTTTGAATCCCAATCGTTACCGGGACCGGGTGCGCGCGTTGCCGACAATGGACCTGCTGCTTTCCACCCGTGTATTGTTGGTGGGATGTGGGTCCGTCGGCAGCGACATCGGTGCCCGCCTGGTACGCCTCGGGGCGTCGGTCGTTGCCTGTGACGCCGACGTTTTGTCGGTAGAAAACCTCATCCGCTGGGGCGTTTCCGCCGGCATAGCCGAAATCGGCCTTCCCAAAGTCGATGTGTGGGCAAACCATCTTTGTGCCATCGTTCCGGATGCCAAAGTGCGGGGTGTTGTTAACGACGTCGTTACGCAAACCGACGAATTTGAACAACTACTTGTCGACTTCCGCCCCGGGCTGGTGATTGCAGCAACCGACACCCTCGATTCGCGGTTGGTTATCAACGGCTTGTGCGCTCGCCACAAGATTGCCGCGTTGTATGTTGCGCTTTCCGACGGGGCTCAAAGTGCCCGCATCGAATTGGTTCCCAATGCGCAAGCAGGCCCGTGCCACTGGTGCAGTTCCAAAGCCGAAGGGGACGTGGCGCCCAAATTTGGTGCGGGTACGCTCATTCCCTACGCCGCCGATGTGGCGAAAACGGCGGTATCGGCATTACCCATCAACGTGGGAATCGCCTCGGCATGGGCCGCCCGAATTGCGGTGGCGTTTTTGTCTCAATTCAAAATCGAAACCGAGCCCCCCGTTCCATCTCCCGAACTGTGGTCCGAATATTTTATCCATGGAAAACAGCAGGGCACCATTTTATTTATGGCGTTGGAACCCGACACGTGGGTTTTTGAAAATCCCATGGATAGGGTGATCTACCAACCGATACGGGCGGATGATTGCCCGGTATGCGGAGGCGGTCCATGAACCCAGAAATTTTGGCAGGTCTCCTTATTTTGGTGTGCGTGCTGGCGGTTGCCGCATTGGTTGTGGCGATTTGGGCAATGGTACGGAACTCGTCTGCGACGGCGCCGCAGCCGCCACGCCGGCCCTATGGGGCAGTGCCCCGGGTTTCGGAAACGCGGGTTCGTGGTGATGCGCGCGTGAATACGCCTCAGCGACAATCGGCAGCCAATCCGCCCCCATTGCCGCCTCGCGTCGTTCAACCGGTGTTTGCCCCCACCAGGTTTGTGCTCAATCGGCATGGGGAAATGGAAGAGTTGCCGATGTCGATTTCGACCAACCGTCATGGAGAACTGGATGACAGCAATTAATTCAAACGTATCGTATGCAGCCTCGATGTGGGCTTCGCCGGCCATGTTACGAAAAGCGTTTTTTGATATCGCCCGCCGCAGTCCGGCTGCGGGTTTGGATGGGGTTACTCCCGCGGTTTATGAACAACAGTTGGAAACCAATCTGGCTCAGCTCAAAACCGGTCTCGATTCGGGTACCTACAAACCCAAACCGGTGCTCAAAATCAGAAAAGCCAAACCCGACGGGCGGTTTCGGACACTGTGTATCCCGTCGGTCCAAGACCGCATCGTCATTGAAGCGTTGCGAGGGATTGTTGAGCCGGTCATTGAAACGGTATTACATCCATCGGCCTTTGCTTATCGCCCCCGACGGTCGGCGCTTGCGGCTTCCGACACCGTTGTCAAAAATGTACAGTCAGGCAAAAAGTGGGTCATGTTGACCGACATCCGCGACTTTTTTGACTCCATTCCCCATCGAGCGGTACTGCCCCCCCTTCGGTCCCTCCCCGTTCCACCATCGTGTTTAGATACCCTTCAATTGTTGTTGACCCACCATCGCACCAAACCGGGGATTGGATTGGCTCAGGGGGCCGCGTTGTCCCCGGCATTGTCCAATCTGGCGATGGTGCCGCTTGACAATGCCATGGCAAAAGCGGGTTTTGCGTTGGTGCGGTATTGCGACAATTTGTGTGTCACTGCGGCGGATCGGGCAACGGTGCACAAAGCCCTGGAATTGGTTCGTAGCGAGGCCAAAAAACTGGGATTACGATTAAAACCGAAAGCCACCCAGGTGGTGGATGGTGCATTGGGCTTTGAGTGGCTCGGGTTTTATCTCGACGATTCGGGAAAACGGGTTTCCAAGGGTGCAGTCAGTGTGTTGCGACACCGGGCGGAACAGATCGTTTCCAAAACACCCAACGCCGATGTCACCTCATTGTTGATGCCCTTGGTTTTGGGTTGGACTCAATATTTTCGTGTGCCGTTGCCCGAACATTCCGATTTGGGGGTTCATGGTCCGATTTTGCGGCAGTTGATTATCCAGCAGTTGGGAGAATCGGTTTTTCCCCACGAGCCCACCACGACCGAACCCGATTCAAACCAGCCTGCCGAAAACGGCGAGGATTGGTTGGACATGGACCACGATGGCGAGAACTGGGATGTGTCATGGGATCTCGAAGGCGGCGCTCCAGAAGGTGCGGATTTGCTGCTCACAGAGGCAGAAACGTTGGCCATCGCCGGCCAATTTGCCGAAGCCGAACAACGGTTTTTTCAGGCGATGACCCTGCAAACTGTTGTTGCCGTACCGGATGAAGACCCGGAAGGGGTGCCGGTGGTGGAAGAAGAACGGATCGACGTTTTTCTTGCGTTGTTTTGTGCAGGTCAAGATGGATTTGAAATGGCCGACCTGTCCACAGCCAATTCGGGGGACCGGGATTACGCCTGGGTGGACCGTCCTCCCGGTCCCGCCGATGTTCAGGAACACCTGATGGGGAGTCGGAGTATTGCAATTCGCCCCCGGCTTCCCAACAACGATACCTTGTTGGGAGTCATCGACATCGACGCCGTGCATGCGGACGCGGTGCTGGGGGTGACGGCGTTGGCGCAGGCAGTGGCTGCTGTGGCATCGAGGTTGGGAATGCGGGTATTGCTGGAACAAACCGGGGGCCGGGGAATGCATGTGTGGTTTCCGTTGCAGGATCCCCTGCCGGCAGACGAGTTGGCCCAAGCGTTACGCCGATTGGTATCCCTTGCCGGAAGATCGGCTGATGGGGTGACCGTCGAGATTTTTCCGGGTCAAGATGACGCTCCGGAGTTGGCCAACCAAGCCATGGCGTTGCCCTGCGGTAAACATTCGGGTACAGGAAACCCAAGTCGCCTGTGGTGGTTTGACGGCGCGGAAATCGAATCCGATTTGAGCGGCATTTTAATGGGGGAGCCCATTCCGGTGGCGGCGTTCGCTCCGCTGGTACCTGCTCCACTTCCAGTCGAGACGTCTGGGTTGGGGCAGGTCGGTACCGCCACTCCCGATTGGAGTCAATTCGGCAAACAAGTGGCCGGTGTCATGGATGGATGCTCCATTTTGCGGTTTCTGGCGGACAAAGCCGCCGCCGTGGGGCATCTAAACCACGCTGAGCGGTTGTCGATCTTATATACGTTGGGGCATTTGGATTCGGGGGGCACCCGGGCCATTCACGCGATTGTCGGCAAATGCCGAAATTACGACGTGCGGGAAACCGACCGGCAAATCCAAAAGTTGACGGGATTGCCTATCGGTTGTGCGCGGCTTAAGGAAAAACACCCCTTGCCACCGGATGTGGAGCCCTGCCGATGTGAATTCGGCAACGTGGCGAAGTCCGGAGGTTATCCCACGCCGGTATTGTTCGCCGGCGGGTTTCGTAGGCAATGGCGGGAGGTTTTGCGGGGCAGGCGGGAAACCGCGTTTTTGCCTCGGCCAACGGAAGGAGTTGTAGCGGTCGAGGTAGAACCGGAAGCGGATTTGCCCAAACTGCTTCCCCCTCATCGGTGGGCGGCGGGTGCCTTGACAGGAGAAACCCCATGAAAAAAGCGATTTATGTAACTCACCCGGCAGCCAAAATTTACCGGGCCGACGGGATGATTGCCGCCAACATCGACAAACAGCGTGTCGATCGCTGGGCTTTGGACGACGTGGAACGGGTGTTGTTGTTTGGCTCGGCGCAAATCACGACTACGGCGGTTCATCTGCTGTTAAAACATCGTATTCCTTTGTTTTTGTTGTCGCGCTCGGGGCGGTTGCGGGGGCAGATCGTTGCCCCGGAAGAAGGCAATATTTTTTTGCGGATGGCACAACATGCTCGGTTTGGAGATATGGAATTTCGGCTGGAATTTGCGCGGTCGATCGTTGCAAAAAAAATCCGCGGCGACGTAGAAATCGTGATGCGTTATATGCGGAACCATCCCGATACAGCGGAAATGTTGAGCCCCAAAGTGGAAAGGATGCGGCAGATGGTGGGCTGTTTGGATTCTGCGGCAAACTCCACCACGTTGATGGGATTGGAAGGAGCTGCTGCTTCGGCGTGGTTTGAAGCGTTTCATATCATGGTGAAGCCGCCGTTTTTGTTTGAACGGCGCAGCAAACATCCGGCTCACAATGAAGTCAACGCGTTGTTGAACCTGGGTTTTACCTTGTTGGCATTGGAGGTGGAAAGTCGGCTGGAAACGGCGGGCCTCGATCCGCGAATCGGCTATTATCATGGGATTCGGTATGGGCGTAGTTCGTTGGCGTTGGATATGATGGAGCCACATCGACCCGCGGTCAGCCGAATGGTGTTGTCGGTGCTCAACCGAAGGATGGTTTCGCTGAACGATTTTGAAAAAACGGACGCCGGAGTACGAATGAACAAAGAAACCTTACACCGGTTTGTGGGCGTGTTCGAAGCGTCGATGGGGGATGTGGTGCCGCAAGGCAAATCGGTGCGGGAACAGTTGCACAACGAACTCACCGAACTGCGCCGGAAAATCATGGAGCCGTCGTTACCCGACGAGGAAATGGACCCACCATGGGGGGACACACAAGCGGCTCAGGCCGAACCCCCATGCTGATCGTCTCCTACGACATTCCGAATGACAGGCGCCGGACCAAGTTGGCCAAAACGTTGCTCAAGGTGGGCTCTAGGGTGCAATACAGCGTATTTGTGGTGGAACGGGCAACCGTCACCGAGGTCGCGGGCATCATACGACCGATTATCAAACCGCGGGAAGACAACGTGAGAATTCACCCCATCTGTCTGGGATGCCACGGAAAAGCGGTGTTGCTGGGGCGTGCGGCGATGCCTCGATTGCCGGAGGGGTTTCGGATTGTGTAACATGAACCATCGCCCATCTCTCGTATTGATGACAGGTTCAACGTCACAACCGCGGCTCTCCTTGGTCCGGCTGCGAACACCGGTGAGATTATTCCAAATCGGTGCGGCGGTAGGTTTGGGGTTTGGACAGAAAATCTGCGGGCAGGGCACCTTTGGCCAACGCGTCGGCGTAATAGATATTCCATTGGGTTGGTTTGGGGTCGCCGTAGGTCTGGTCGATGGCGATGCTTTTCATTTCCGTAATCGCGTCTTGTTTGTTTTCGTCGGTTTTGGCTTCGGTAATCCCGCTGTCGTACACCCCTTTGTTGTTGATGACAAAGTACGCACCATTTTTGCGGATCAATGCTGCGGCGTGGGCGTCGCGACCGACGAAGTTGCCCTGGGGATAAAGGCCCATATATCCTATGGTTTCATACCCTGCGCTTGCGTGCAGGCGCATCGCGTAGGTGGCGAATACGTCGCAGTCGGCTTCGATTCGCATTTTGTCGGGTTTTCCCTCGGTGCCTAGTTTCGACAGTTTACCTTGGTTGTCCGGCGTTACGTTTTTGTCGGTATGATAAAAGAAGATGTCGGCGATGTTGTTGTAAATCGCAAAGATTGCGTCGTTGTTTGTCGGATATTCTTTGGCTGCGGCTTGGCCGATGTTTTCGGTGTTGGTGTCGAGCCAGGCCTGTAATGTGGCGATTTTGTGATCGGCGGGTGGTTTGATGTCGATGGCGTGTTTTTTGGCTAAACCGATTAGGTACGTTACGTAATATTGCTGTTTGTACTTGTAAGCAAACGGCATGTCGTCTTTCCAGTGTTTTTCCGTGTCTTTGTCCACGTCCTGGTTGGGGGTGTTGATCAACATCGCGCCGTCGTATTCCGGGTCTTTAAAATAGGGGTGCTGTAAAATCTGGAACAACAACTCCGGTGTGCCCAACGTTCCTTTCATCATTTCGTCGGCAATAGACGTTCGGACTCCCGGATTAAAAATAAGGGTTGCCGCCATGGCTTCGACTATCTTTTCGTGGTTGGGATAGGTGGTTTGCATGTGTTCGAACATGGCTCGGGTACGGGCCGTGTCCATTTTTTGGAGGCTGTTGCCATCGCTTGAACACAAGGTCTCAATAAACGGTACGCCGTTCGGATCGGTTTTGCCGTTGGTTTGAAACTTAAAAATCGTTGTCAATTCCGCGGCAGTGGCTCCGGACGGGTTGTTGAGCACCTGGGTGTAAATCAACTCCTTTTGGGAATCATCGGTGTTGGCAGCCTGCGCCATCCCTTTGCTGATAAGCCCCGCTTGCACCATGGTGTCGGCGATAAAATAAATTTTGGATTCGGCATCTTCTTTGACCGCATCACTCGTAGTGGTCGATTTCAGATTGGCCAGCCATCCGCCGATGATTTCCGCTTTTGTGAAGTTGTCTTCCCATTTTTGTTGCCCCGCTTTGTCCGCGGGTTTGGGCAACGCCTTCATCTGGTTGTCCTGGATCTGCGGGCGAATAAAATCCCACGCCGACCAAGGAAATTCTTTGTGGGTTTTGTCTTTAACCCGTTTGTTGTCGTCACACCATTTGGAAAACTCGGCGTCTACATCGGGTTCGGTCACTTTGCGGAACAAAGTCGACTGGGCGCGGCTCGGAGATTCCAGGGTATGGCCCAACTCGTGGGCTATCAGATGTTTACCTTCTTGATTTTCGGGCGCAAATTCCCCTTTGCCGAACGCGATGTGGTTGCCAAACGAAAACGCTTGGGCGTTGATCGATGCCGACATATCCGCCGCTGCCTGGTCCGTGTGAATCCGAATGTGGTCCAGCGAACGCCCAAGTCGCCCTTCAAAATAGTTCTGTAAGCCTCCATCCAGTGTTTGCCCGGCTCCCAATCCTTCCGGCGGGCTCACTGAAGACATGGGCCAGTCGTTGGTAGAGGTCGTGTCGGGTGTTTTGAAAAGGCCATTGGGTTGGGTAACCGCGTCGGCAAGCTGTTCGGCCCGTTTTTCGCCGGGATCGTTGGCCGGTGCGACGTCCACTCCCGGGGGCACGCGGGTCGCAAGCGCGCGCCAGATTGGACTGGGCTGCTTCGGCACAGGGGGGCGTGGTTTTTTCTGAATGGCGGCGGGTTGTTTTGCCGGCGTTTTGGCTGGTTCATGACCGTGGCTGGACGACATCGAAACCTCCGTCATTTCGGACCGTCAAGGTGCTAATCTGAGGGGTTCGGTGACCGATGTCAATCACCAAGATCTCGGTGAGGTTCACACCAAGAAGAGTTCACCCCCCGAAACGAATCCCCAACGTTGGTGTGATCAATGCCGGTCGGTTGAAGCCTAAGCCGGAAATAAAAATTCCGGTGTCCAATCCGGCCTGAAGTGTCCAGTGGCGGTCGAGCCGCCAGGCAGCCGAGGCGGAAACCGTCAGATCCTGGGTGTGGGAATCGTCGATGGGCGTGCCGTCGTGTTGGGTTGGGGTTTCCCAGGCGGCGTTGATGCCTACAGACAACAACAAATCATTGGGGATCACATCGATCCCCGCAACGACGGTGGTGGTAATACCCAGCCCCAGTGTTTGGATGACACCGGTGTCGAGCCGTTGAGTTGGTAGCGGCATTCGAAGATCGACTGCCACACGCCAAAACCAGGGATAGACGGCATCTTCCACCACGAGACCCACAGACGGCACCACCGTACCTTTTCCCGTTGTGTCTGCTCCCAACTTTTGTGCCGACGCGTCGGCGGACACACCCGACGGCAATGTTAATCCAAAAGTCAGGGCAATGGCCGGTACGTTTTCCAGTTCGTGGACGGTCAACAGGTCATAACGGTAACCTACCGTGATGTCGCCCATGCCACCGCCGGTGTCGCTGAGTTCTCCGGCGCTGCGGAAAGTCCACTGAGTCGGAACCGATGCCGACAAAGTATGCCTCCAGGCCGGTCGGTATAACGTCCACAACGTGTTCCGGATACCGATTTCGCTGAAGTTGTCCTGGTCGGTGAATGCGAAATCGCCGTTTGCGGTCCATGTGCCCACGTATACCGATATCGCCGCGGACCAACCTACAGCCAATGTTTCCCACATTTTGAGTCTTGCCGATTGAAGGCCCGATGCCGAAAAACAACAGGGTGAGCTGTGTCCCAGGGTGGGCGGCAGCATCAGTGTTGTTAAGATAACGGCACAAAATGTGTACATACCATGTCGCATGGTCACCTATGGGATATCGTATACGTGGAATGCAGACCCGGTTTTGTCCTTCCAAGTTGCATCGACTTCGATCCGCCATGTTCCGGGCATTTGTAAAACCACGTTGGTTGCTTCGTAGGTGCCGTTGCCTTTTTCGGCAATAATCGGTGTTTCGCTGGATCCGTGGCCGTGTGCGGGCATTTCGGTGGCCACCTCCACACTGGCACCCGTGATGGGATTCCCTTGGTAGGTCACGGTGATAGTCATGGTGTTGGCCCCGACAATCGGTGGGTTGGGGGACATCACCCAGGATATGGCCAATTCTCCCGACGTTTTGTCTTGGTCCTCGGTACAGCCAACAACAGTGGACAGCATAACAAATAGAAGAGCGATGGCTCCCGCAGAACCAATCCGTTGTAGAGAAACATCTGTCCACCTCATATCAAGACTCCAACGGGTGGGGTGGTTCGCCAATAATCCGCCGAAACATTTCGGCGAGTTTTGGTAATGCTTCGCCGGCCGAGGTTTGGATATGTTCGCCGCGTGATGATCGTTCGGCTACGGACGCGAAGTGGCCGCGGTCGGGGTTGATGTCAATGATTGCCGCACCTTGGCGGGCTGCCAATTGGCCCATCTGAATCGGTAGGTTTGTGGCGCCCGAGGTGCCGACGATGACCAGGAGGCTCGCGCGGGCCGCGGCAGTGATGGCGGTGTGATAGTGGTACCATTCCTCATTGTAGCTCTCGTCAAACCACAACACATGGGGTCGAAACCACGAGCCGCAGCGGTCGCAGGTAAGATAAGCAATTTCCTGTTCGGTGAGGTCTGGATTGTTGCCTGGGAGTTTGTCCAGACCCGGAAGCGACGATACTTCGGTTGTGCAGGTGGCAAAACAACGTTTTTTGTGAATGTTTCCGTGAATCGGCAACGTTTTTGTGTCCGAACTTCCCGCCGCTTGATGTAGACCGTCGACGTTTTGGGTGACCAGTAAAAACCGCTGTCCGAGAACCTTTTCGATATCCACAATCGCCTGGTGACCGGAATTGGGTTGGGTGTTGGCGTAGGTCGCCCGCCGCGACAAATACCACGACCAGACCGGTCCCGGGGTCCGGGAAAACTGGGCATAGGTAGCGAGTTCCATCGGTCGATAATGGCGCGATCCGATAGTCCAATACCCGTCTTGGCCACGAAAGGTGGGGATACCGCTTTCCGCAGACAATCCGGCGCCGGTCAGAAATAACACCGGGCCACCTTGAGACAAAGTTTGTTGAATCAACGTTTCAATTCGATTCCATAACGTCATGAATGGTTTCCCGTTGCCAATTGGTCAAACTCAACTGGATCATGAGCACAAAAAAGTCGGACCGAGGTGTTGTGTGATGTTGCCAACTCCCGCAGCCGCGCCCGATTGTGTTGCATGGACTGTTTGTCCATTGCGACTTGGTTCTGAAAAAAACTCAAAAACGGCGGGCATTTGTAGGTGGCGCCGCGGACTTCGTGATGGTGGAAATAAGCGTCGCCCGCATGAAGCAGCCAGGTATTGCCGGTGCGAATCGCCACGGCGCAGTGGCCGCGGGTGTGGCCCGTCAGCGGTACCAACAATACCTCGCAATCGGAATCGGGAACGGCGCGGACGCTGTCAAAACCCAACCACTTTTCCCCGTGGGTTAACAACAGGTTCCAACGGGTGTGGTTTGCGGTTTGATGGGGGCGGTATCTTAGCCGTTCCCGTGTGGTTTGCCGGTGGGTGGCTGCTTCATGTTCGGCGGCATACACGTGGACTGTGGCCTCGGGAAAATCCGGGATTCCTCCGGCGTGATCGACGTCTAAGTGAGTGACAACGATATGGCGAACGTCGTTTGGTGAGTAACCTAAGGCGGAAATTTGCGAGCGGGCGGTCTCGTGCAGGCCGAGAGTGGGTCGCATCCCGAGTACAAAGGCACCGGTGAGGTGTTTCCATGGGTGTTCGATATCCAGCGTGCCGATTCCGGTGTCGACCAGTATCAACCCACCGGATGTTTCGACAAGAACACAATGGCATACCATACGAGGTTGTTGATTGCTGCCGGATACAAACCGGCCGCCGTAAGGACACATCGAACCACAATTGAGGTGAATCGTTTTCATGGTTTGAGATTGGAACACAACGTCGCCGTTCGGTCAACGGATGGCGGCGCCACAATCGGAACATAACTTTTTGGAAACCCTCCGCCATCCCCGATTGGGTTTATGTGTTTAAGTTACGAATATGATGTAGATATTGTCGGTATCACGAAACGAAAATTCCGTCGTCGGTGGGCTTTTACAGCGGCGCTGGGTGTGATAGCCATACACGCGGTTGCCGGTCGGGATGGACTCGGTTTGATGACATCCCGCGGCGTGTTGACAAACGCCGGTTGACCATGGAGTTGAACCTGTGCGCAGACGGTTGTGGTCGTTTGTTTGGACCGGATTTTGGTCCGGTGTTGTGGACCCACGTTTTCGCATGCCCTGGAGTGATGGGTGCGCCGGCAGGATGGTGCGGCTTAGGCTCCGGGACAACCTTCGAAAGAGGTAGGCATGAAGGTTGGTATTCCGAAAGAAATCGTCCCTGGAGAACGGCGCGTCGCCGGGGTGACGAAAACGGTTGAGCGCCTGAAAAAACTGGGATTCGAGGTGCTGGTTGAATCCGGAGCGGGTCAGTTTGCCAACGTGTCGGACGCGGCTTATGCGGCGGCGGGGGCGACGGTTGTGCCGGGGCCGAAAGAACTGTATGGGCAGGCCGATCTGATTCTGAAGGTGTTGGCGCCGGTTGCCCGGCCCGATTTGGGTGTACACGAAGTGGATTTGATGCGCGAAGGGGCGTGCCTTATCAGCTTTATCTGGCCGGCGCAAAACAAAGAACTGCTGGAACGATTGGCGAAACGGAAGGTGAGCGCCATTGCAATGGACGCTATTCCGCGTATCAGCCGGGCACAGAAGTCGGATGCGCTCAGTTCCATGGCCAATATCGCCGGATATCGTGCCGTATTGGAAGCAGCGGCCGCGTTTGGTAGTCTTTTTCCCCCACAAATGACGGCGGCCGGTCGGTCGGACGCAGCCCGGGTGTTGGTTATTGGCGCCGGCGTGGCCGGGCTCGCAGCCATTGCCACGGCGAACAACATGGGCGCACGGGTTCAGGCCTTCGACGTTCGGCCCCAGGTGCGCGAGCAGGTGCAAAGCCTGGGCGCCGAATTTCTGGAAGTGGAGTTGGAAGAAAGCGGGGAGGGGGTCGGTGGATACGCCAAAGAGATGTCCAAAGAGTTCATCGACGCGGAAATGGCACTGTTTCGCCGCCTTGCGACCCAGGTCGACATCATTATCACGACCGCGTTGATTCCCGGAAAACGGTCGCCGATCCTGATCACCGCGGACATGGTTCGCAGTATGAAACCCGGGTCGGTGGTGGTGGACTTGGCGGCGGAGCAAGGTGGTAACTGCGAGTTGACCGAACCCGGCAAAAGTATTGTGACACACGGGGTCACGATCATCGGTGATACCGATTTGGTGAGCCGCCTTCCCACCCATGCCAGCCATCTTTACGGGAACAACCAGGTGCATCTTCTGGAAGATATGGTTCGTTCCGGTTCATTTAAGATCGACCTGGAAGACGAAGTGGTGCGTACGGCGTTGGTAACCCATGAGGGGAACATCACCTGGCCGCCGCCGAAGTTTGCGGGACCGCCAACCCCTGCGGCTCCGGTGAAGACGGCACAGTCCGTCGCCGACTCCAAAAACGTGCCGGCTGCTCCCAAAAAGTCGTTGTCCGGGTGGATCGGCCTTGGTTTGGTTGTTGTGTTGGCCGGTTTGTTGGCGACTTCGGCACCTCCGTCCTTACTTCAACATCTCACTGTGTTTGTGTTGGCCTGTTTTGTGGGTTGGCAAGTGATTTGGAACGTAACGCCGGCTTTGCACACCCCGCTGATGAGTGTTACCAATGCGATCAGCGGTATTATCTTAATCGGTGGAATGCTTCAGGTACGTGCCGAATTCAGCCTTCCGACCATATTGGGCGCGATTGCCGTGGTGTTGGCGTCGATCAATGTCGCCGGCGGATTTTTGGTCACCCAGCGCATGCTTCGCATGTTCCGGAAATAGGCGAGGTGTACGATGATGAAAGACAGTCTTCTTTCGGTGGCTTATCTTGCCGCCAGCGCGTTGTTCATCCTTTCTCTTCGTGGGTTGTCGAGCCAGGAAACGGCTCGGCGCGGCAACAGTTACGGCGCCATCGGCATGGTGATAGCGCTGCTCGCGACATTGTTTGCCTCTTCGCCGTCCGGTTACGCTATCTTAGCGGGAACCATCGCCATCGGTGCCGTCGTTGGTGCGTTTGTCGCCGCCCGTGTGGCGATGACTTCCATGCCGGAACTCGTCGCTATCTTACACAGTTTCGTCGGGGCTGCCGCGGTGTTGGTGGGAATTGCCGCCTACGTGGATCCGGCGCTGAGCGCTCACGCTACGTCGCGGACGGTTCATCTTGTAGAAATCTTTGTGGGTGTGTGGATCGGCGCCATTACGTTGACCGGATCGGTGATTGCTTTTGCTAAGTTACGGGGCAATCTCAGCGGGAAACCGTTGTTGTTGCCGGGCCGCCATTTTATTAACTTAGGGATGCTGGTCGCATCTATTATATTGGGCGTGTTGTTTGTTGCCGCGCCTGACCACAGCGGAATGATGTCGTTGTTGCTTATGACCGCCGTTGCGTTGGTGATGGGGGTTCATTTGGTGGTGGCGATAGGTGGCGCGGATATGCCGGTGGTGGTTTCCGTACTCAATAGTTATTCCGGGTGGGCGGCTGCTGCTGCGGGGTTTATGCTGGAAAACGACTTGTTGATCGTGACCGGTGCACTTGTCGGGAGCAGCGGGGCGATTCTGAGCTACATCATGTGCAAAGCGATGAACCGGTCGATTTGGAACGTTATTTTTGGCGGGTTCGGAACCCAATCGGGTGCGGCGCCTGCGGCCGGGTCGTCATCCGGCGGAGGTCAGGTGTGGACCGGGTCGGTAGATCAGGTCAAAGACCTTCTTTTGGCAGCCCGCAGTGTGATTGTGGTGCCGGGATATGGCATGGCTGTGGCGCGCGCTCAACATCCATTACATGAGTTGATCATGTTGCTAAAAAAGCGGGGTGCAAAATGTCGGTATGCGATTCATCCGGTTGCCGGACGTCTTCCGGGGCATATGAACGTGTTGTTGGCGGAAGCCAACGTGCCGTATGACATCGTGTTGGAGATGGAAGAAATCGACCACGATTTTAAGGACACCGATGTGGTGTTGGTGGTGGGCGCAAACGACATTGTGAACCCGGCGGCGTTGGACGATCCGTCGAGCCCCATTTATGGGATGCCTGTTTTACACGCCTGGGAAGCAAAAACGGTTGTGTTTTTGAAACGAGGTATGGCGGCAGGATACGCGGGTATCGACAATCCGTTGTTTTATCGTGAAAACACCATGATGTTGTTTGGCGATGCGCGGGACAGTATTGACAAAGTGCTCAACGCGGTAAAAGCCGGATAGGTGGCGTGATGCGAACCCGGGAAATCCTAATTGGTGTTGTTCTTTTGTGTATCGGTGGCTTGGTTGGGTATTTGATTCGCCCCCACGTAGGTGGAATCAAGCCGGCGTTGACGTCATCCAATACGGAAGAACTGCTGGAGTTGGTGCCGAAAGACGTGGATTTTGCTGGGTTGATGGCGGTTCGGGAACCGGTTGGTCCCACGTTGACGGCGTTGATGGGGCTGGCCGCCGGAAGTGATGATGCCAAAGCGTTTGAGGCCGATCTGCGGGCTTTTTTGCTGAGGCACATCGGGGCGGATTTAACCCGGGTGAAAGATGTTGTTGGTTTTTTGCGGCTGCGGGACGAAGCGGGAGCAGTTATTTTGCGTGGAGATGGGGTTTGGGAATCCCGTGACCAAAAAACCGTGGGTTCGGGGCACGATCCGGTGATTTTGGTGCCGCAGGACTCCGGTGCTCTTTTTGGAAACGCCGCCGGTATTGCGATGTTTGAATCAAAAGCCGCGATTACCAACGATGCTCCGTACAAAGGCATCGCAAAAGCCGTCGAGCTGGTCGGCAACGCCGATATGGTGTTTGCAAGCCACATGGGGACGTGGGAAAAGGAGATAACGCGGTTTTTACCCGGCATTCAACTGGAAGCCGCCGCCATAGGTGTGGATTTGTTGGGAGGGGTCACCGTAGGGGTCACGGGTACACCCGAATCGCTCAAAAAGGTTGAAGAATCGATTCGTTTGGGGTTGTCCGCCGCCGGCTTGTTTGTGGTCAATGCGCGGCTCAAAGATGAAAAACCGCGTATGGAAGAAGAATTTGGGTTGTTGATGACCGATTACATCGTTCGGGCGGTTAAAAACAACCTTCGGTTTGATTACAGTGGGGATACGCTCACGATCCGTTTGGAAAATCCCAATTCAAATCTTCTGTCGGCACAAATCGCCGCGGTGCCGATGGTGGTGGGGGTGCTTGCAGCAACCGGAGCCGCGGCGTTTGAGCGGTATTTGGATGCGAGTCGCCGGATTCAGGAGCAATACGACGAACCCGAAGCATTTCCTGGGGAGTAGTTGGCTCTTGGACCGGGACCGCGGCATTGGGTTGTTATCTTACTCGTTTGCCATAAGCAGTTTTTCTTGACGTTTCCGGTCGCTGTGGTCCAGAGCCCGTTTTCGCAGCCGAATGTTTTTGGGTGTGACTTCGACCAACTCATCAAACTCGATAAATTCCAACGCTTCTTCCAACCCAAACCGCCGCGGGGTCGTGAGCCGCAGCGCTTCGTCGGTTCCCGACGCCCTCATGTTGGTCAACTGCTTGGCTTTGCTGGGGTTGACTACCAGATCGTTGGATTTGGCGTGGACCCCAATGATCTGGCCGCCATACACTTTTTCGCCGGCGCCCACGCACAAATAACCCCGTTCCTGAAGGCTGTAGAGCGCGTATGTGACTGTTTCGCCTTCGTCTTGAGCGATCATAACCCCGTTTTTGCGGCGCTTTAACTCACCGGCCTGGGGTCCATAATGGCTAAACACGGCGTACATGACCCCGGTTCCTCGGGTATCGGTGAGAAATTCGTTACGCATCCCGATAAGCCCACGAGCCGGAACGATGTACCGAATCCGTGCGGTTCCGGTTTCGCTTACGTGTAAATCCTGCATCACGCCGCCGCGTTGATTTAACTTATCGATCACGGTGCCGGAAAAAGGTTGGTCGCATTCTACATAGACTTCTTCAAAGGGTTCGTGGATGACGCCGTCGACTTCTCGTAAGATAACGGTAGGTTGGGATACGCCGACTTCGTATCCTTCACGGCGCATTTGTTCGATCAATACACCGATATGAAGGGTGCCGCGCCCACTTACTTTGAAGGTGTCTGGGCTTGCGCCTTCTTCAACCCGAAGGCTGACGTCGTGCTCCAATTGTCGTGCAAGCCGTTCCTTTAAGTTACGGCTGGTAACATATTTGCCCTCGCGGCCGGCAAACGGTGAATTGTTCACGATAAAATTCATCGAAACGGTCGGTTCGTCGATGGGAATAAGCGGCAACGGATCGACTGCATCTTCGGGGCAGATGGTTTCACCCACCGTCACGTCGGTAATCCCCGCCAAAGCGACGATGTCCCCTGCCGAGGCCCGTTCCTGGTCGATCCGTTCCAATCCCATAAATCCCATGAGTTTGGTGACGCGGAACGGCAGCAGCGACCCGTCGCGTTTTACCAACACCACCCGTTGACCACGCTCAATGGTGCCGCGCAGAATCCGTCCGATGGCGATTCGACCCAAAAAGTCGTTATAATCCAGGGTTGCTACCTGCAATTGCAGCGGTTCGTCGGGTTTTCCCGGAGGAGTCGGGGCGTGTCGGATGATGGTTTCCACAAGTGGTTGTAAGTTAACGGGCGTATCGGTCGGTTGATGCAGCGCGTACCCATCGCGTGCCGCTGCATATACCACGGGAAAATCCAGTTGTTCATCGTGGGCGTCCAAACTGACAAACAGATCAAAAACCTCATTTAAAACTTCATCGATTCGTGCATCCGGTCGGTCGATTTTGTTGATCACGACGATAGGCCGATGGCCCATGGCCAACGACTTTCTCAACACAAACTTGGTTTGCGGCATCGGACCTTCGGCCGCGTCCACCAACAGGCAGGTGCAGTCGACCATCCGCAGGATCCGTTCTACCTCGCCGCCAAAATCGGCATGTCCGGGGGTGTCAACGATATTGATTCGGTAATCACCCCACTTGATCGCGGTATTTTTGGCCAAAATGGTGATTCCCCGTTCCCGTTCCTGGTCAAAAGAATCCATTACCCGTTCGGGCACTACCTGGTTGGAGCGGAATGTTCCGGATTGTTTTAACAATCCATCGACCAAGGTGGTTTTTCCGTGGTCGACGTGGGCAATAATGGCGATATTACGAAGCTTTGAATCTGTCATGGCACTGCGCTCACACTTCCGGCGTCGTTCAACATGGGCCGTTGTGACCCGATAAGATCACAAAATCAAGCAACGCCGCCCCGGACTGAGGCGGGTCGTTTCGGCCGGGCGGCATACTACTCGTTGCGTTTTACAATTCAACAACGATTCCGGAAATCTTTATTGGGATAGACCGCGTTGTCTCCGCGGCCCAAATTCGGTATATGGGGCGCGGACGTTGGTCGTCCCGACATTGTTTAGGGTCTGCACATGGTTGAACAAGATCCATTTGATTCACAAGTCATCAGCGAGTTGACCGACCCGCCGGGCGCCATGGATATGCGCGCGATGCAGCGTGCGGCAAATGTGCTCCACAAGTTCGGAAAGGCGTATTTTCGTTACGAAGTACGTGGATTCCACCTGATTCCCGATGGTCCATCATTGTTGGTCGGCAATCATTCCGGCGGCAAAATCCCCATTGATGTCACGTTGTTTGCGGTGGAGTGGCACCGGCATTTTCTGTTTCGTCGACCCCTGTATTTTTTGATGCACGACGTGTTGTTCCGGCTAAATCGGGTGACAGCAAACCGGCTAAGATCGATGGGATGTGTGCGAGCAAGTCCCGAAAATGTCCGCCTGCTTTTGGGTGAAGGGGCGACCGTCATGGTCCTCCCCGGAGGTGAATATGAGACCTTTCGGCCATATCGTTATCGGAATGTCGTGGATTTTTCCGGGCGAACCGGATTTGTGCGCGAAGCGATACGGATGGGCGTGCCGATCACCCCGGTTGTCAGCATCGGTGGTCACGAAATGTTTTTTATTCTCAAACGGGGCGAACGGATTGCCAAATTGTTGGGGTTTCCAAAATGGCTGCGTGTTGAATCTTTCCCGATTGCGTTGGGTTTTCCGCTGGGATTGTACATAGGACCGTTGCCTGCGCCCTGGCCGTTGCCCAGCCGTATTGTCAGCGAAATCTTGAAGCCGATTTGGCCGAATCGTGCCGAAGCAGACCATCCGTCTTATCACCCGGCGGACCACGAAAACCCGGACAGCCCCCGCGAATTATACGATGTGGTGATATCCCGTATGCAGAAAAAAATAAGCTACGCGAGCCATTGGCCTACTGCGTCGGTCCTGCCTCGCTACGGCCACTGTCTCGCTCGCCGTTATTTTTTTCCCAAACACCCTCTTAGCCACGTGATCACGACTCAAACTCGCGGGTTTCCCGCTTTTCAATCGCCATTCGCGCCAGCTCGTCGGCACGTTCGTTTCCGTCGTGGCCCATATGCCCCCGCACCCAATGAAACCGGATATTACGAAAATCCTCCAGCAAATCGCGGATTTCTTCCACCAGTTCGGTATTGGCTTTGGCTTTCCAGCCTTTGGTCAACACCCCAATGGCATAATTGCTGTCGGTATACAAATCCACCGGCCGCGTTTTGTCGCCGATCATCTTTAACCCGCGCCGAATCGCATCCAATTCAGCGATATTGTTGGTGGCCATGCCCAAATAGCCGCTGAGTTCCCGTTTGGAATCGCCATCCTGCATCAATACCCCCAAACCCGCCGGCCCGGGATTACCGGAGCAGGCGCCGTCGGTGAACAACACAATGCTGCCGGGGCGAGCCGGGGTGATGGGCGGGGTTGGTTTGGATTTATCAACCGCGGCGATTTTTTGGATCGGTGTGGCTTCGGGAAGGGTTTCCGGCATGTCAACACGTACTGGTGGTGTGTCGGTTGCCGTGTGGTTTAGATTTTTATGGTGTCCCCGATATATCTTGGTGCTGTTGCCGGAATACCGCACCTGGATATAACCCTTGTCGACAACAGGAACACCGTGTTCGTCTGAATGAACCCAAACGTCTTGGTCCTTAAACTTTCCTTTTATCCAATACTGACTCAAACTGGTCTCCTATAAAACCTGCGCCCATATTTTTTCACAAACGCCATGATTCCCATCAACAGGAGACTCACCCATCCAAGGGGGGGTGTCCGGTCTCCTGTCGTTAACTTACATCCGTCCGACGAGGAATCGGCTGGATTGGGTTTGGCAACAACGTCCGCCGTACCCGTCCCCACCTCCATCACACCGGTACCCGCGTCATTGACTCCGTCCACATTGGGGGCCGGCGTTGCCAAGTCGACCTCAGGTTGACCTGCAACGTCGACTGCGGGTTCGTCAATCACATCGTTGTGCCCGTTTGTGCTGTCCTGTTGCCCAATCAGGTCCGATATGACGGTATCGACTGGGAAAGAAGTCGTATCGGAGCCGCCTGTTCCGGCATCCGGTGCAGCAAGATCGCCCAGGTCCGGCTCGACCGGCAACGGTTCGGTTTCCGCCAAACACGAATGCAGCACATCTGTCGGTTCATTTTCCAACAAATCCAGCACGTAGACCCCCGCACCATATCCCACCATCGGTACGGCCCCCGCATAAGCCCCTGTCTCTGTGTACAACTCGGCGAAAAGTCCGTGATTGACAACGGTTTTGCTAAGCACAGTGTCGGCAGCAATGGCCGGCGGTAACCCCAACTTAACCCGTGCTTTTTTTACCCGCAGATCGATGTAAATCCACTCCTGTTCGTCGTACCAATCCCCATCGTCGTTCCGTTTGTATCCTCCGCTTGGCAATTGAAGACGTTTGTCGATCAATTGAATGGTTTGCTGCGCCGTACTCCACTCTCCAACCAATACGCCTAAGTTAATGGCCTCGACAACGGCGGCATCCGCGTATAACCCACTTGCCGTTTCTTCCAGATTGCCTACCAGCGCCCCGTTTTGGTCCACAAGCTGGGTGAGCATTCCCATACGTAAGGTCCGTGCGGCATCCCGAAACCCCGTTGCCGCCGTTGTCTCCCCGATTTCGTCGCTCCAATGGGCCGCATCACACAAACCTCGGATTGCGGTCAACGTGGAATACGTAAAATGTTGTTCGTTCCCGTTCCAGTGTCGCTCCCAAATCGATGAATCTTTGACCACTATATTTAAGTCCGCATCGATTAACTTCACCAATGCCCCGGCGACCAAGTCCCTTACCGCGGGAAAATGTTCAGCAAAATAACCGATGTCGCCGCTGTATTTCAGGTACTGACCCAACGCCCACAAAAACAGTCCGAAGTCATCCAACTCAATGTTGGGTCCTTCTTTGTTGGGGTCGCCATCGCTTTCTTCGATTCCATATCCATAATAACGGCACACCGAAATGAGATACGGCACCCCGTTGAGATAGGACGTATACCCCCCCGACTGCGCGGTGAACATAAACTCCAGTGCCGCCCGCGCTTCTTCGTGATAACCCGAAGCCGCCAAAGCCGAAATCGCATATGCGGCATCCCGCGGCCAACTAATCGCCCATTGACCCGGCGGCAACGAAGCCAAAATCTGCCCAAAGGGGCGAATTGATTCGGTATTGGGCTCGCGAACCTGCGCCATTCGTAACGTTGCGAGCGATTGCCGATACAACAATTCGTTTCCCGATTGGGGAACTGCTGCTTTGTTCTGCCAGGTAGTCCATTCCGACTCTTCATCGGTCACCAACTGCTCGGCGGTTCTTCCTGCGATCCAGGTATTGATTTGGTCAATCAACTCGTCGCCAGTCAACCCATCTCCGGAAAGGGCCGTGATCACTCCAAAAACAACCGAGTCTGCGGGAACCATCACGCCTAGGTTTTTCTGAAACCCACACACGGCGTCGTTGGTCACCCCGGTATCGTCCACAGAGATCAGTTGTCCGCTGCCGATCAGCGGATAGGGATTGTGTGGGCTTGCCCCATGAACATCGGCACCGCCTACGGGCACATACGCCACCACTCTTGGTGAATCTTGGGCGGTTTCCACATACCCGATGTTGTTCCACACAATCCGTTCCTGCTCATTTTTCGGAATAGGACTCCCTTTGCCAACATGGTAATTGTGCAACGTGAACAGCGAAACCTGCCGCGGTGTGGTTCCGGTATGGGTGACCCTGATCGTATTGACCAACAGGCGCCCCTGTGCCGTCATCGGGGAAAACCACGAGGTTTCGATCGTAAACTCCGAGACCCACTGATGTGTTCGGACAATTCCCGTTCCCCACACGTACCCTTCGCCTGGGTTGAATGGAACATCGGTTAACCACATCCCTTTTCCGTCCACCGCAATTCCCCCATAAGTGTCGTAACACAAATCGGCAGATTCCGCGCCTTGTTTGGGAAATCGATAAGGATGTTCGTAAAACGCGGTTAACTTACGGGTGGTAAGATCGAATACTGCCGCCGCCTGTCCATTGGACATAGGCAACTGCGACCAATGGGGGCCGGCGAGTCCCGGAGTCGAGGTGATCAACCCGATTCCCAGTATCCCCCACAAACACCCAGACTTCATAGAGTGACCTCCAATAGGGTCATCATGCCCCCATGAGCATGGGGCAAAATATGACAGTGAATCATCCATTCTCCGGGTTCTTCGGGGTGTAATCTGATCCGGACCGATTCACGAATCCGAATGTTGATCGTATCTTCGATGCTCCGCACCTTGGGAGCCACCCCGTTGTGCGACAACACCTCAAACACCATTCCGTGGGTGTGAAACGGGTGCTCGGTTGTTGAAAGATTACGGATTTCCACGACGGGACGTGAACCGGTGGCCACTTTGGCCAGAGTGATGTTGGGAAAGGTTTCTCCGTTGATCATCCAAACTCCCCCTTGATTGGATCCGCTCAACACGTACACCAAGTCGGTGTATAACGGATCTTCACTGGGTTTTTCGCCGGAAAAATTCCACGGCAGCCCAGCGGGTTTGTTTCCCTGGCCTTTCGGAACCACACGGAACAGTTCGACCGGGCTCCCCGATGTTCTTCCTCCATACATCGTGTATGGATACGTCGTAATCACAATGGGGTCTTCTCCCATGAGCAACTCCACCTCAGCGCGGTCCCCCGGCGCCAAAACCAATGTTTCCGGTAGTTTCAACTCCGCCAGCAGGCCTTGGTCCCCGGCGATTTGGCGAATGGTGGGCCAACTCAACTCCAAATAACCATTGTTGCTCGCGTTTACAAACCGCAGCCGCACCGATTCCCCGGCAACAGCGTCCATCTCTGGGTTAAACGAACCATTTACCGTCCAGCGAAGTTGTCGCAGATCAACACCATGGTCCACTTCATGGTCGGTCGGTTTTTCCATAACCGTTCCCCATGCCTCCCCCAAGGGAGGAAACGCCGGCAGGCCGCCATGTTCCCCCCAGGTATCGAATACCACTACTTCATCCCGATTGGCCGTGGGTTCGGTTGGGTCCGTTATGACCAACGCTCCATAAAGCCCCATATCCACCTGCTTGCCGGTGTCAAAATGGGGGTGATACCAAAACGTTCCCACCTGGTTCACCACAAACTCGTATACAAAACTGTCCCCCGGCTCCACCGCCGGCATTTTCCACGGCACGCCGTCCATCGTGATCGGGACGTTGACACCATGCCAGTGAATCGTTGTGGGGTCGGGTAATTGGTTATGTAATGTTACCCGAACGGTATCTCCTACCTTGGCTACCAGCGTGGGTCCCGGCACCTGGCCGTTATAGGCATATCCTAGGACCTGTTGATCCCCGACGGTGAATTTGTAGGGGCGCGCGGTCAATTCTACGGCTACGATGCCGGGGGCCAAATCGGTATCAACGGCCGCCGGGATGGTCCGGAAAATCGTGTGTTCCCGATGGACTGCCGCACCTGTGAGCTGAGCTCCTCCCGATACCCTCGGAGTCGGTTCCCCACTGCAACCCACAACCAACAGGATGGCCGTTCCCAAACCCAACCAACGGGATCCGTATCGAATATTGGATTTCATCGTTGTGCCTCCGCCATGATGGTATCTTGAAAACTCCAGCTTCGTTCCATCGCCAACCCCAATGGGTACGGCCGGTAATATAAGGTGGCGCGGATGGTTGGATCGCCACATCCGGCGGCAAAAATATGGGTTGAGGTCCATTGTTGCTGCGGCAGCAGGCGGTTATCGCTTAACACATCTTTGGCAACAAAATGGGGAACTTGGCGTTTTCCCGCCGCATCGGCCAACAGGCGCGCAAACACAAAACCCGCGGCTCCCGCCCACCCGGGAGGTACGGGTGAGTCAACGGCGGGTGGGCGCGACCGGTACGCCACGGTGCCTTCGGGCAACGGCCCGCTAAACGTTACGGTGTCTCCTTCGACCGCGGTCACAGTGACCTGACCTGCGACCCATTCTTTGGCCAACCCTTTTTGCGCCGGTGTGAACGTGCCATCCCCAAATGGACCAAAGCCGGGGTAATCGTGGTATTCCCCTGTGGTTTGCACCACCCGAATCACATCTCCCACCTGCGCATTGGGCCACGTATCGAAACCCTGGTCGACTTGGCGCCGGTCGAGATACCCGCCGACGTCGGAAATCGCGTCTCCCCCGATCGCGGTCAACTCCGTGGTTCCACAAAATGCCTGTACGACGACTATCATGGAACGCATCGGCTCTCCGGTCGGAATGGCGTGGCCCGCGCCGACGTTTTTCACCGTTATCTTACCGGTTACTGCGCCTGCTTCGACCGTTTTTTCAATAAACACCGCCGCCGCCAATTGCAACATATTTGTTTTCGGTTGCCGTGGTCCTGCAAACGAATGTTGACGCACCGTACCGGGTGGCCGCTCCCATCCGGAAATCAACCCCGGCCCAATCGCCAGATTCTGGACGTCTGCCCCGTTTTGTGCCAGCGGTGCCGGCTCCATGTGGCAACTCTGGCAGGGAGCGCCCGGATGAAACGGTCCTTGTTCCCATTCCGAAAACGTTGTCTGAATCGGGATTTTTCCTGTGGGCCATCGGGAGACATCCGGCTTGTCTCCCGGCAAAAAACCTTCGTGTTCCAACTCATGGCAGCCGGCACACAACGTGGAATCACGAAAATGATTTCGCGCCACACCCCCCATTTTAACCACCGGTACGTCGGGATTGGGGCCAAACGTCAACGGCAAAAAATCACCCAGCGCCGGGCTTGACGCTCGTTCCGTCGGCCGATGGATTTTGAGCCGTCCTGCCACACCCGGGGCATCTTGGGCCAAGTCCACCGATTCCACGTGGTGGCATACATCGCAATGTACGCCGTATTCATAAGCGATTCCGGTTGCTTCGTGCAGGTCCCGCCCGCCAAGTTTCCCATTGATGCCCGGCGCGTGGCAGTCGGCACACGCTCCAAATTGGTCAGGCGGCGTGTCGCATGGCCCGTCTTGACATCCCACATTGGCATACGGCAACAACCCCGCTCCAACATAACAACGGTTTATTTCTTTTCCCGTTCCCGGCTCTATCCCCAAATCCCAATGGCCGCCCTTCTTTTCACAATCTTGCTGGGTATTTACCGATGCTGCGGTCCCCGAATATAAGTCGTGTACTTTTGGATTGGATGCCGACGTTCGATGTGGCGAATCAAACCAAGAAAACGTAACCGTTTCATGGCAATGTCGGCACTGACTCGACGAATTTTCGTCGGGGCGCCCTGGGTCACCAAACACATAACTTTCATTGTCCAACTCATCAAACGAGGTCAACGAAATGGTGACTTCGTTTGGCAAACCCAGCTCAAGAACAAAGGTTTCCGCTTGGGAGCGTGCGTTGGGATGGGCAGCCACAATTCCCAAATCCCCCGGGGTCGACAAATCCAGCGTGACGGTTGCAATACCCAGGGTGTCCGTTTCCCACCGTTGCACTCGCCCGCCTTGCATGACCAAAGCGCCGGCAACAGGCCTGCCGTCGAGGGTTACGTACACGGTCATTTCCCATAGCAGGGGCAATTCGGCGACCATATCTGCGTGTTCCAGAGTGTCTTGCGTATCACCGGCTGATTCAGGCCCACTGTCGGTTCCCAGGTCTGGTACCGGCTCCGAAACGTCGGTTGTTTGGCTTTTTTCCGACGATTCTCCACAACCGGAAGACACGTTCAGCACAAACAAAACACTGGTCAGAAACGTCGTTTTTCGCCAAATGATGTGCGTCATCGCCTTTATCCTTTGTTCTGGCCCCCAAATGCAGACAGGCGAAACTATAAAGTTGCATCTACATCTGTTGCAACAATCCCGACTGTAGGGCATGACTATCGTGTTTTGGACCGGCTTTGGGGTGACCCAAAACCGGATTTTGGGGTTGCGGTGGTAGCAGCATAGTGAATTGAAGGAGAAACCAGATGGTGAACGTTGGTAAGTGGTGTTGGCTCGGGATGATTGTATTTTTGTGCATCGGTTGTTCCGATGACGACTCAGGTTCGGCGAACAATGGCAACAGCAATACGGCGGATACAGGAAACGGCGGCGGCGCGGATATTGCTGAGGCCGAAGGGGATACCACCGGTGGTTCCGACACCGATACGACCGGCGCCACGGAAGATACGGGAACTGGCGGGGAAGACGTTTTAGCGCCCGAAGGTTTGTTGGCCGACGGTTTGTGGTTTACTGCGGTCAGCGTGGAGCCCTTGGGTGGCTTCGTTTTGCCGTTGCAGCTCGACATTACGAGCACAAACAATGGCGACGGATCCGGTAAGTTAACCAATGTGTCGATCCGGGCGGTAGGAAGCGACGGAACCTCTACCAGCGATGTGTTGGGCACCATCGAAACCGTTGATGTGGCTGCGGATGGTACCTTCATCACCCCGCTTATCGAAGTCACCCTGCCCGGGCAGTACACGATTACCGGCAGCGACGTGGTGGTGGCGTTCCAATTTGACGGAACAATACAGGAATCCACGTTCGTGTGCGGCAAGGTCACCGGTACCGTCATCACGTTAAACCTCGATTTGGGCGACAAAACGACGTTTGCCGCGACTCCTTGGGGCCAACAGGCCAGCCCACCCGTGGTATCTTGTGATTCCGGCAATATTGAAGAATTGCCGCACATCGAAAGTTGTCCGGACGTCGTGGCCGGATTAAACAGCGATTTCAATACCGCTAAGTTAAGCCGTTCGTTCCGCGTTGTGTTGCCGACCGACTACAGCACCGACAAAAAATGGCCTGTGGTCTTTTTGTTCCACGGGTTGGGCAGCAGCGTGACCGATATTCTGGACGATACCAAAATGGATGAATACGTCGACAAATATGGATTTATCCTGATCATTCCCGAGTCCACCCAAGGTCCAGTCGAATGGGTTCAATTGGACAACAAAGAACAAAATCCGGATCTCATCTTTTTTGACGACCTGGTTTCCTGCAGCATCGAGAAACTGAGCGTAGACCCCGACCGAGTCCATGTTTCCGGCATGAGCGCCGGCGGTTTGTTCACCGTGTTTTTGTCGGTGATGCGATCATCGGTTATTGCGTCGTCCGCGCCGTTTTCCGGCGGATTGATCATCGAACCGCCGGCTATCAGTCATAAATTGCCGATGTTGGTCACCTGGGGTGGGCCGACCGATGGCTCGACCGGTCAGAACTTTGATACTTTGGCGATGGAACTCATCGAATTTCTGCGCACGAACGACCATTTCGTAGCCCAATGTAATCATGGGACCGGTCACAAGTGGCCCGATGAAATGACCCAGGTGGCGGTTGAGTTTCTGATGAGTCATCCCATGGGGGTCGCCCCCGAACCGTATGCGGGTGGGCTTCCTGATTCGACGCCGCAGTATTGTAGTATTGCCGAATAATAGCCGAGGTGTGTGGTGTTTTTTAGGGGAATTTTTGGCAAGCCGGATTTTAGCCGGATCGTCCGGAAAAATCCTAAGGAATTTCGGGAATATGCCGCGGGGATTTTTGCGGGGATGCGGCAAAATATGGCCAAGACAAAAATTTCATCTAAAATACCACACACCTAGAGGCCGACTGGACCACGTGTAGAAAGACCAGATGGCAGGCAAACAGTTATTTAAGCGCGACGATATCCTGATTCGAATCGGCATTCCCCTGCTGTTGGTGTCGTTTCTTGTGCTTGTGGGATCAGTGCATGACACCTGGTCTTTTCTTGTGGCGTTGTTGTTCGCGTTGGCCCCGATAGGTCTTCTTATAGCCGGTGGATATTATCGTTACAAAGAACGTAGGATCTTGGCGCTGTGGCGTATTATCGAGCAAACCGCGGTGGTTCGGATGGACGATCTCGTCGCCGGCGCGGGCTTTCGCCGTACCGAAGTTCTCGAAGCCTTACGTATCCTGAATAGTCGCAAAAACCTGTATTTCGTACACGATGGGGCGACCGATACCATCCTGGACGGCCGGCTTAGGCATCAGCACGCCCACGAAACCAGATGTTTGTCCTGTGGTGCCTCGGTAAAACTGAGTGTTGCGGATTGGACCGGACCCCCCACTTGCGGCCATTGTGGTGCCTCGGTGGTGCCACCCGATTGGAAACGACTGCGTGATGAAGTCATGGCGTCATTACGCAGGCCGGGCGTGGTTACCGTGACTCCCGCCGAGTCATTTAACTTACCGGTGTTTGTATTGCTGGTGGTCTTTTGCTGGCCGGCAGCGTTGATTTATTACGCTGTGAAAAATCGGGTGCGGTGAGCCTCTGAGCTTATTATTTTGACCCGGTTTCCCCCGACGGTTCACATACAGGTGTGGGGAGTTCCGAACATTGTGCGGCGTTGACGGCGATTCCCCAGTTGGTGCATTGCGCTGTTCCACCCCAACATTGCCAAGCCAGATTGGGACCGCTGACCTTTTTGGTGGTTTTTTTGCACACCGGTTTGGCCAAGTTGGAACAATATCCCGACGCAACTCCGGTTCCCCAGTTGGTGCACTGCGCCGTTTCTCCCCAACATTCCCATTTATAATTGGGGGCGTCGGTCGTTTTGGGTTTGCCGCAGTCGGGTTTGGGAAGGTTGGCGCAGGCTCCCGGCGCAACGCCGTATCCCCAGTTGGTGCACTGCGCGGTACTTCCCCAGCATTGCCAGGCGTAATTGGGCTCGGAGCCCTTCTTACCCGTGGTGCATGTTGGTTTCGGCAAATCTTTACACGGGGTGGTAGAACCCAGGGCCACCCCCCAATCGGTGCATTTCAAGGAGCCGTCGGGCCAACATTTCCAGGAATAATTGGGACCTTCTTTTTTGGTGCCGCCGCAGTTGGGTTTGGGTAAATCGCGGCAGGGTAGGGTGGACCCGATGGATGTTCCCCAAAACGTACAATGTAAGGTTCCGTCGGGCCAACATTGCCATTTGTACCCTTGCTTCTTCGCGATGTCGGTAAGTGAACACGCTGGTTTGGGCAGGCTCATACGCAATTCTGGCGAAACCAGATAACCGTAGCTAAAACAGTTGGGTTGGCCTTCCCAGCACCCCCATTCAAACTGAGGTCCGCTGGTTTTTTTGACAGTGGGGCAGGTCGGTTTGGTCAACCCGTCACAAGCGCCGGAAGCGACCACGACCGCAGTGTCTTTGGTAGTACATTTGGTGGTGCCGTCGGGCCAACATCGCCACAAATAACCTTCTTTGAGTTCGCCCGCCGGGCAATCGGGCATGGTATTGGGATCGCAATTTTCTGCCGCGATTCCAAATCCCCAGTTGGTGCACTGTGTTTTTGCACCCCAACATTGCCAGTCATAGTTGGCTCCGGCGGATTTTGGACATTCGGCATCCGGCGATCCGGCGACGATGGGTTCGGTTAATGAAGGGCAGCAGCCATCGTCAAAAGTACATTCCAGGGTGGTTTCGACAACGCATTCTTCCCAGGCGATGATGTGGTCTTCGAAGCACTCGTCGGCGGTGGTCACGCTGGGACCGGCCGCCGTGTTGCAGCAGACGTTTTTCCAACCACAACACAGGGTTTTGGCGCCGAAAAATTTCCCTTTGTCGCAGGCGGGTCCCAAGGTAATTTCGCCGGGAAGTCGACCCAGTTCAGCGCATTGTTTTTCGGCCCATATGTTCCAGATTTCGGCTGATTGACAACTTTCGACCGAACTTTTGGGAACGCAGGGGGCCTGGCAAACCGTGGGTTCAAGAAGTACTTTGGGTGAACACTCCGAAGGCGAAACCAAAGTCGGACCCGTTTCCGTCTGGCAGCATACGGGAAGTTCCACATCGCAAAACAAAGGGGGAAGCGGACGTGGGCACTGGGCAATCGGCACAAAATCAAGGCCCGAATCCGTGATGCAGCACGCGGATTGTCCAGGACAACACAGATATTCCACGGCCTGAAACCCATCGTCGCAAGGAGACTGTGGATTCCATCCCGCAAGGGTCATAGACGATTTTTTGCATTCCTGAGCCGCAACAAGCAACAGTTGGGCCGCGGAAATACACTGGGTTTCGTGATAAGCCGGCTCGCAGTAGGAAGTGATGATGTCCAGGCCGGCGTTGGTCAACGATGGTTGCAGAACAGCCGTTTCCGACGAAACCAACTCGGTTGTGGAAAATTCATGGTTCCCCTCACAAGCCGTCATGGCCAAAACAACGGCCAACAACCCACTTTGTATTTGGGAAAACAATGCGGAACGAACGGGGATAGAAACGTTCGTACCCCCCGATTGGAAAAAAAACTGCGATCGGTTCCCGATGTGACTCGATTTAGCTGCGGGCAGGGGGAAACAAAATCCCCACGCCCACATCCGTCGCCAACTCTTTTGCCAATGTTTGTATCTTTTCATGCTTCTTTCTCCAACGACAAGGCCCAAACCACCTGGGTCCAAGGTTTGCAGCACTGTTCCGAATGATCGATTTTTTCGTCGAATAATTCCAGCCACCTGTGGTGAACCTCAATGCCGGTGACTTAAGCACAGATCCTTGAGTTTGTGAAAGAATATGGGCGCGGACTGTGGGCGTGGATTTGGCGGCGGATTGGTTTTGGAAAACCCGAGTCATATCCGGGTAGTTGCGCAGGGTTTTTCGGAACCAAGGCGGCCAAAAGCCACCGCCCAAAGCCTGCGCAGCTATTTTTTCACAAACTCTCACTGTCAATTTTTACCCAAACACCCTCTCAGTGATCGGTATCATTGCGGAGCAAACACGGCGTCCGCGCCACACCGGCATGCCCGCCGAACCGATGGCTACATCCGAATGGTAGCATACAGAGTCGTTTGGCCGAAGCCCACAGTTAGCCCGCATTTCTCACGAGTCTTCGGCTGCGACCGCCGATCCGCTGGCGCCTTCTGGTCGTGCTCCCTCCGGCGTGCTCGACGGGCCGGGGGCCCGCCTCCGCGCGCCGGAGGTCCGCGCGCCCAGAACTCGCCGGCGTTTCGGCGGTCTCGCTGCAAACCCTCGTGAGAAATGCGGGCTAGGTATTGTTGCGCCACAGACCCAGTGGCCGTACCGTTCAACGAAAATACCACTCCTAGTTCCATCAAGTCCATTTGAATCCCTATTCCTGCGGTCGAGTCAGGGATCAGCCATTCGAATCCCAATGTACATGGCACCAAATAAATCCCGAGTCCACCAAAGGTCGATCGCGAGCTTTCGTCCTGCCCCCCGGCATCCCTTGGAACGACAAAACCCATAAGTCCCGCACCCATTCCGACAGTGAAGTTCCACTGCCCGTCGACGAGACCGTATAACCACCGAAGAGTGGCGCCCAGCCGAAGGTAGGCCGCCGGAGGCCCGTCGGCGAGATCATCGGTCCATATGCGGTCGAATGGACCGCCAACCGCGACAACGCCACCCGACAATCCAATTACGGCACGATCTCCTTGGTAAGGTTCCCAATGCGCCATTAGACCCAACGCCAAAACTCCGAAATGTCCGACCGTCGGAGAGCCCTCCGCCGAAGAACGCCCGTCCCATAGCATGGTGGGCGCCAATGGGAGAAATCCGAGCGACAATACGTCGTTTTGCTGTGTCGTTACTTTTTGGGGGACCACGCATTCACCGGGGTGCGAATTGTCCGGCGCCGCATCCGGATTGCGCCCGTCACCACGTGCGCTATGGATCGACAGTGTACACACAACGACAACGAGCAGTGTTTGTTTTGTCGCCTTCATCACCGTTCGGGACTCTAAAACCACGGGTTCCTCATTCATGGATTCGATATGCAAGGTAATGATCCGCGGCGCGCCGCATCGAGATCAGTCCAACCGGTCGATTCAGGAACCAATGAGGCAGCGAAACACTACAGCCTCACCGTAACATGCACAGTGACTTTGCCGGCGCTCAGCAATAGGTATTGGAGGTCGACAGCGGACGAGTCCCCGTCTGGGCCGCCGTTGAGGGGAAACGCTACCCCAAACTCCAGGACGTCCAGTTGGAGCCCCAGGGTCCACGCCGAATTGCGGATCGGCCAGTCGAAACCCACCGTCAGGGGGTTCAGATAGATTCCTAACCCGCCAACCATGTCAGGGCCCGTTTCCCATGGATTGCTTTGGGAATTCGGCAACGCAAATCCCAACAACCCCCCGCTCAATCCGGCGTGAAAATACCACACGTCATCCATGATGGGATACGACCAGCGTACGGTACCGCCCACACGTACATAGATAGCCGGAGATCCCCCGTCGATATCATCCCTCAAGACGCTGTCGAAGGGCCCCCCCGCTGCGCAGACACTCGCCAGCATTCCCAACTGAGCGCGTCCCTCACGATGCGGTTCCCAACGACCAACGACCCCCAAAGCCATCACGGACCCAAAACCATCGCGGCCCCCCTCATCCGGGTGAGACCTGCCGCCCAGCAAAGCGGTCGGTACCACCGGAATCAGGCCAAACGTCCAGTTATCATCTTCCTGCATCGACCGATCCTCCGCTACGGGAAGTTCGTCGACCGGAGGCGCTGAGTCGCCGTTGTCGAAACCGGCTGTACCCATATCGCCATAAAGGTCGGTGGGGAGTATGAGGGGCCCGATCACGAAGAAGACTTGCAACGAGACCCCGGGGAAAAAGACCAGCATCATTGCGAAATGTCCCCGAGGTGAATGGCAATGTCCAACGCCCTTACTACCTTTAGATTTTGCTGCCTTTGTGCGTGCCACACGAGAAGTGCTTGAAGTATACATCGTCGTCACCTGCGAACCAGGGAAGGTCGTTATCCATCATCAGCAGATGATTTATTGTCCAAACAGCGGGGCCCACTTTAGTTCGTTGAACGGGTACGAAACATCCGAGTCTTTGACATGACATCGAGCACACCCAGGAAATGCCGCCTGCAACGGACGATGACGCAGCGTTGGTAAAGGCATCCAAACTGGCGGGGGCACTAAAATCGAAACGCGAGCACAAGATCGAATTGGATCAGGGTCCAGAGGAAAACCTCCGATGTTGCCCTCGACGAAGGGTCTGATTGAACAACGGAGTCTATTCCCGAACAAAATCGCCCCCCCGCGTAGAAGCCGTCGATGAGTTGGCGGACGATCCCGACGTAGGCGTAACCGTGGTACCCGATGCCGTCGTACTGGTCTTCCATCCACCACCAGGTAAGGCCAAGCGTACTACCAACCAACGCCTCCCACCGACCATCTGCCCACGGCAAAATCCACTCGACGACTACCGAACCCCTGACCCCCAACGCCCGCTCGTCATGGAGTGAAAAACCCAGTGGAACGTCGTGTGGGAAAAGAAACGTTGTCCCTAGAGCAAATCGAACCCGTGAGTCTGCGACCATCCCTACTTCAACTCCAACGGCGCTAAAATGTAACTCATCATCTCGCTGGTCCATGTGGGCAAAGCCGTCCCCGCCGACCAAAAACCAAAGGTTCGAATAGGGTGTCATTACAACCCGCAGTTCAGGTTCCCAATCAGGCATATCGAGTGGCGCTGCTGAAATGTCCGACGCCATCCTTATGAGTAGTGTGATGATCGTGGCGAAGCTAACCCGCATTTCTTACCATCCTCCGGCTACGGGGGTCGATCTGCTCGCGTACTCTGCGAGTTTGTGAAGAAATTGACGGCGAGCGAAACAATGGCCGTAACGAGGCAGGTGGGCCGACCGAGGTACGGCCGACGGAGTACGCCAATGGTTCGCGTAACTTGATTTTTTCCAAAACAGCATCTTTCGCCGTGTTCCTAGGTCCTTGTCCCACGCGTAAAACGACCGCCTCCACGCGGTCATCGTCTGGGCGCCCAGAATTTTCGCAGGCACCTCGGTACTCTCGCGGGCGACGGTCCACGACAGACTTGGCAACCGGTTGGCCTTGCCGGACACGTCTCCCATTTACAACTTTCCCGAATCATCGGCAGATACTCCAATGTGTTTTACGTAGGCGTCATCGCTCCCCAATGGCCAGTCATTATCCAGCGCAAAGACATGAATCTGACCCTTGAAACCAGGGATGCCGGCCGCACTGCCGTCCCATATGGTGATTCCTTCCAGTTCTTCGGAGTATGTAAAACTTGGATTATGTCTGATCGGCACGAACCGCTGGAGAAGCCCGGTGATCCCGTCAAAACCATAAACCCCTGCCCCGGAATTTTCTGAGTCTGACACCAGATATAGGTGCCCGAGTTTGGAGAACACTCCGCCCTGTACGCGTTTTATTACGACACTCTTGTTCGATGCGTCATGGAGCGCGATGTCTGCCACTTTCGTCAAGGTCAGTGTGGCGTTGGCAATACTCCAGCGATAGACGGTGATGTGCGACACTGCGTGAAACATTTCGGATGTGTACAACAACCCGTTTAGGGGATTGATCGCACACCAGGCCGCGTGATCATGCGACGCCGGGAGTTCTCCCGTGGCTATCACCGTTAGCTCGGCCGCCGCCACCACGACCATCAACAGCGGATCCTTGTTGCCGTCTCGCTCCAGCGGCACAAACAAGTTCCCGGCGTAGTAATCCAGATCCCCCCAATGGTCGTAGCCCGCCGTCACCAAGTGGGGGGGAATCGGAAGACAGCTCACTTCCAGGCTCTCGGGAAGGATCGATGCCAAGTTGAACCCTATTCCGGACACATTAGCCGCCGGGCCGGGCAGCCCCGGACAGTTGTGAGGCCACGGCCTCGGAAGTTGTTTGCCAAGAGCCATGTGCTTGGGAAACTTCCAGATCCTCGACGCCTGAGAAATGTACCAAAACGAGTCGTCATGGGTGCCGCCTTGCACATCTTCCGTCCACACAGCATCGATTTCGTCGGGATAATTCCCCAAGTACGTGTAGCCGGCCGGCCACTCAGCCGCGGTCATGATTTGTCGCGCGGTCGGAAACGGAAAGGTCTCCCCAGGTTCAGGGGTATGGTGACTGAGCAGCCGGTTTTTGACACCTTTGGAAAAGTCCAACTCCGGGTGGGCGCTTTCAAGGGATTGGCGAAAACTTTTCATAAGACGTTGCTCCTTGCGGCTGGCGGGGTAACCCAGAAACCTACAACAACGTTCCCATCAACAGGGCAACTTGGGCCTCCAGTTGGTGAATCTTCGCCCGGTGCTCCGCCAGAGCGCTTCCGATATCGACATACTGTTGCGCATTTTCGTTCCACAAAAAGACCTTGCCGTTCAATCCCGGTCCACCCACATGGATCGTGCCATCCGACCTCAGGACGATGGCTTCCTTCGATTTTGCGTGGCCGGCAGGGGATTGGAAAATGACGACAGCGTTTGTTCCGTCGCGGTCGTTGGTAATCAACTCGATCGATTTTTTGTCATTGGCCTGCCGCAGCAACACGGAACCGTCGTTGCCGACTGCGGAATTTTTCCCTTGACTCTCGGCGCCACCCACTACGACGGCGCCATCCTGTGTCAGCCGAAACAGCGGCCCTCCTTCCGAGTCACGAACGACCATCGGCGAAGTTTCCGGTCCATCGCCGGCGTTGGCGTCGATCCTCAGTTGGCCGCGTATCCACATCCACCTTTGCAACGTGTTGCAGTCCACCAGATGCGTTTTACCCGACCCGCGAATGACCACGTGCGACGGATTGTCTTTTGCGCCAAGCATGACAAATTTGCCACGGAGATCAACGGTATCGTCGTCGAACAGGATGTCAGAGCTCATGGCGTGCACCTCTCCTTAGCTCAAATCGACACCGGTGATTTTGCACAGCCCTTCCGGTTCCCAAACCCCCAATCGCCAGGCACCATGGACATAGTAGGTGGTTTGCGGACTGGTCCCATTGACCAAAATGTCATCGACGGCGATTCCAAACGTCTCCGGAGAGCCATAGGCGTACTCCAGGTGGAGGCCGGTTTTGCCCAAGTTTGCGGCAAACAGCGTTGTTTCATTGCCGTCGGTAGGCAATGGGCACCGATAAAACGGCACACCGAGATAATGATACACAAATAGTCCGCTGCTCAGGTTGTACCGAAACCCGCACGAACTATTGGATTTTGCGGTGTCGGTCTGCATCAGGCGTTCCAGCAAATCCGAGTTGCCGATAAGGCAGTGGGGTCCGTCTCCCGCCCCGTTGCCGCTGGGATGTACGCGGACCAGCGCTCGTGCCATGGTGGCTTCCAAATCGGAGCCCGGAGCAGTCGGCGTGATGCCGGAGAGGTTCATCAAACCTTCAAAGTCGGGTGATCCGGTTCCGTTGGCAATGGTTTCATCCAAGAGTCGCACAACGGAATAGGCAGCGCTTTGCACCTTCCAATACGATGGATTGGACGCCGAAACGTCGTCGGTAACTCGGCTGTCCAAGACCAGCGCCGGCACGTTGAGCCCCATACGGACGAGGTACACCCGTGAAGGTGCAGTCTCCTGAGCCCGGGTAAAGATCGCGGGAGGATCGGCAGCGGTGTAGAACGTCGGCACAGTGGGTGGCGCCTCCAAAGTCGACGTTTCAAAGTACATTCGACCGGTGGTGTCGACCTGAACATGATTTACGCGGACCATCGGCAGTGCGCACAACAACTCCGCCACATGCTCGTTGGAGCCGACGAAAAAGAGGCGTCGTGACGCGTCAATGGTGTCCTGAAAGCCACCTAACGCGTGATTCGAACCCGAATCGCCGGTTGGCGGGGGGGGCAATTCCGCAAGGGATCGGGCCCAAATTGGCGGTTGAGGGCGTAGTGAACGAAGCATAATGCCTCCACGTGCAGAACGGATTAAACTTGGGTTGCTTTTGCGGAATCCGGTCCAACAAAACAACCGACTGGTTTCTCAAACGGTCACTCCCCAACAACCAAACCGCTCGCATCAGGGGCAGTCCAACTTTACCAGGTCGGCGTTTCGTGTCAACACACTTGGGGCTGCGTTGCAAGCGCCAGGGTTGGCCGTGCGCCCGACCTGAGAGTTTGAGCGCGGGATTGAGCGTGGCCATGCGCCCTTTGGCGCAAAGGTGGCTTGGTCGGTGAAGGGTGAGATTCCATGTTCCGCTTGGCGCAAAATAACCAAATTCGATGCTGACCTTGGGTGTATGAGTCAAGCGGCGGGTAGGCGCGTATAAAAAGTGGGCCAAAAAGTTGCTTTCTGGATAAAATCATGGCGGTTCTTTCTGTGCAAAAAAGGAGGAACCGCCATAAAACGGCAAGATGCCGCTGTAGATACTGTATATGTGATGGAGCCGATGGTCCAGAAATTGGCGAAACTCGCGGATGTCGTTGAGCAAGGTCAAGGAATTCCGATTGCAGTGCTCGTTGGCGTGCTGATGGCCACGCTGTTGGAGGTGTGTCGCCGGGCCATGCAGTCCTTGCTCGATCGAGCGGCAGCGCGGGAGGCAGGCGAATCCCATTGTTGCTGCGGTTGTGAGCAAGTCTCGCGAGGCTTTGAAGCCAAACGATTCATTTGCCGCTTTGGGCGACTATCCTATCGGCGTCGGCGCTGGTTGTGTCTGAAGTGTGGTCGCACTGAACTGGACAGGGGCTGTCGTTGGGAGCTGCCGGCCGGTCGTTATAGCGCGGAGATCCGAGAAGCTACGGAGCGACTTTCCTGTCGCTTGGGGTATGGGGAGGCCGTCGACGAGTTGATGCATTTGTGGGGGGTGGGTCAGGACAAGAGCACAGCCAAGCGTTGGGTGGATCGCGACGGAGCGAAGTTGGAACAACATGCTCGTGAACAGGCCGCACAGCATTGGGCCCACTACCGCCAACCACACTCGGACGGATACGCGGGCGCCCACCGAGCCGGAGCGCGCGAGAACGGATACGGCGTAGGGGAAATGGACGGCGTGCATGTGCTGACGTGGAAACCCGAACAACAACCGCGGCTCAAGCCAACGGCGGGACCGACCGAGGCGACCTCCGCGGAACCTGCCGAACCGGTGAGCAAAGAGGTCTCCGAACTCAACCTCAATCCGACGCGTCATCAGCCAGATAGTGTGGTTTCCGAGGTGGAAGGTTCCCCGATGGGACCGGTGGGCCGCTCCCCTCGGGTGCGAGGCCGCGAGGTGTGTATGGGTATGATCTACTTGCAGGAAGACGCCGTAGAGGAAAGCCCTGGTCGAGGCGCATTGCTGGATCCGCGGTATGTGGCCACACTGAACGAGCGGGAGCATTTTGGGACAAAAAAGCATGCCGCTGCGGCCACCAAGGGCGTCCTTCGCCGAACAGCAGTGGTCTCGGTCACCGACGGAAGCTCCTACCTGATCCAGCAGAACAAGGAATGCTTCTGGGGAGAACCGCTCGTTCCCATTATCGATATTCAGCAGGTTCGGCAGCACGTATGGGAAGCGGGACACGCGTTGCACTCCGATACGACCGCCCTACAGCAATGGGTCTGAGTTTGTGAAGAATATGGGCGCGGACTGTGGGCGTGGATTTGGCGGCGGATTGGTTTTGAAAAACCCGAGTCATACCGGGAATATGGCGCAGGGTTTTTCGGAGCCAAGCCGCCCCAAAGCCACCGCCCAGAGGCCGCGCAGCTATTTTTTCACAGCCTCTCTGATTGGCAACGCCACTGGAAACACCTGGAGGCATCACAAAAAAGTGCATAACCCTGGCGTTTGCAATGCACCCCGGGGTCATGATTTCAGTACACCCCGCTCACGTGTTCCCGTTAAGGTCAGCGCGTTGACCTTGTTTGCACAATCCGCTAAACTAACCTTGTCGATTAATTTTAAAGGACGTTATGTTTGCTGAAATTGACCAACACGACATCATTGCTCGCTTAAAATTCGACAACCCGTGGTGGGAGGATCACGGGGTGGGACAGGTTGTTTTCCAGACAACTCCGCGGCGGAAGTATTTTGAATCGTTTTATTCGTTGGTTGCGGATACCACCGTACGCCGCGCCATTGTGCTGATGGGGCCGCGTCGGGTCGGGAAAACCGTTATGCTGTACCACTCTATCCGGGCGCTTCTGGATACGGGGGTAGAGGCTGCTTCGATTCTGTACGTCTCGCTGGAAACGCCCGTTTATACGGGATTGTCGCTCGAGAGAATCCTGGGATTGTTTCAAGACCTGCACGGCCATCCCCGCCATGCCAAGTTGTTCGTTTTTTTTGATGAAATCCAATATTTACGCAATTGGGAGGTTCACTTAAAGTCCCTGGTCGATTCGTATTTGGAGTGTCGATTTATCGCTACCGGTTCAGCGGCCGCGGCTTTACGATTGAAAAGCCAGGAGTCGGGTGCCGGTCGGTTCAGCGATTTTGTGCTGCCGCCACTCACCTTTGCGGAATATCTACAATTTATCGGGTGCGAACAGGAATTGATCCGAACCCTGCCACACGAAAAACACGCACTTGACGTGTGGCCATACACCACCACCGACATCCACGCGCTCAATGCTGAATTTATCAACTATCTTAACTTTGGCGGCTATCCCGAAGCGGTATTTTCGAAAACCATCCGTGAAAACCCAAATCAGTACATCAAAAGCGACGTTATCGATAAAGTGCTGCTCCGTGATTTGCCCAGTCTGTATGGAATCAGCGACA
The DNA here is from genome assembly GCA_013360285.1 of Myxococcales bacterium. Classification (GTDB taxonomy): domain Bacteria; phylum Myxococcota_A; class UBA9042; order JABWCM01; family JABWCM01; genus JABWCM01. Next base: position 4,422 of record JABWCM010000076.1, on the reverse strand, counting down.
TTCAGGAACTCAATCGCCTGTTTACCACCCTTGCCTACAACACAGCCAACGAAGTAAGCCCCGACAAGTTGTGCCAATCATCCGGCGTGGCAAAAAACACGGTCCGCCGTTATCTGGAATACCTGGAGGCGGCATTTTTGGTCAGCCGCATCGAACGCATCGACCAAAACGCCACCCGATTTCGTCGGGCGCTGTGGTTTAAGGTGTATCTGACCAACCCGTCGATGAGGGCGGCCCTGTTCGGTCCGGTGACAGCGGAATCCAAAGAGATGGGTCCATTGACAGAAACGGCGGTGTTGAGCCAGTGGTCGCACACCCACATAACGAAGTTGTATTACGCCCGCTGGAATGGTGGGGAAGTGGATTTAGTCCACCTTCCAACCCACACGCAGACACCTTCGTGGGCCACAGAAATCAAGTGGAGTGACCGGCCTTACACTGTACGTTCGGAGCTGGACGCGTGTGTAACGTTCGCCGCCAAACATCCGGGCATCGGCGAAGAACCGCTGGTAGTCACCAGTCGCACCGTGACCGACAACGACGTACAATACCGAAACGTTCGCTTCAAGTTCATCCCAGCCAGTCTTTATGTCTATGCCATCGGAGCGAATCTGTACCGAAATACGGCGCGGATGGGCGGGGGCGTTGACGCCTGAGGAGGATGGATGACCTACGACTGTCTCACCAAAGTTCCCGAATTGATGGAAGCAGCCGTCAAAAGAAAGCTCGTGGTATTCGCCGGTGCGGGGGTATCCATGGGCCCACCGGCCAACCTGCCGGATTTCAGAACCCTTGCCGAAAACATCACCGGCCGCAAACCGCCCCAAAACATGCAACTTGAAGTGTTCTTGGGGAAAGCACACGATGGTGGAACGCACGTCCACCAAAACGCGGCCAACGAGTTGAGCAAGCCTGGTTTAGAGCCAACCGACCTACACAGAACGCTTCTCGGAATATTTGGAACTCCCGACAATGTCAGGCTGATTACCACCAATTTTGACCCCCTTTTTGACAAAGCGGCACTTGGGCCGTGGCCCAATCACACGATCCCTCGTTTTGCAGCCCCCGCATTGCCATCGGGCGATGATTTCTTCGGCCTGGTATACCTTCATGGACATGTGGAAAGCCCCAAAAACATGGTTCTGACTGACGGAGACTACGGGCGCGCTTATCTGACTAAGGGGTGGGCAAGTCGGTTTCTCGTGGACGTTTTTCAGACCTACACCGTGTTGTTCGTCGGTTATAGTTACGGGGATATTCCCATGCAGTACTTAACGCGTGCGATAGCACCAGGTACTGCCAGGCGGTTTACCATGGTCGGTAAACCGGAATCCCCTGCTGATCGGAACGTCAGCAAACACTTCGCCGACCTTGGAATCTCAGCTATCGCATTTGACCAGTCCAAAAACTCGGACTACTCCCGTCTTCTCGGTCAAGTCCAAGATTTCGCCAAAGCCGCCAATTTGAGTACTGCCGCCAGATGCACGGAAGTCCAAGACCTTGCACAAAAAGGACCACCACAAAACGCTGGAACGGATAACCCTGAACCTGAACGACAGGTTCGAGAGATTTTTCAGGACGCGACGAAGCTCAAATGGTTCACCACCACGGCTGACGTCCGATGGCTCCCATGGCTCGACGAACATGGTCTTTTGGGGTGTTTGTTTGCCATTGATCGTGCCCACGATGAGCACACGGGCGAAACAGCGACATCTACCGCAGCGGCATCCATTTCAGAAACGTTGATCCAATGGGTGGCCGACCGATGTATGGCACCAAACCACGGAGTGGATTTAGTCACGGTGTTGCACAAAAACCGTCGGCGACCGAGCCGACGGTTGTGGCAAAGCATTGCATTCCGCCTTTATGGCAGGAATGCTTCCTGGGCCGCAGATGACTTTGAGCGATGGGCGGAGTGGCTGCTGGACACGGTTCCGGACGGACATGACATCAACATTCGGCACTCGATAGAAATGATCGGCGGACAATGTAAAAAGATCCCTAAGTTACATCTCCAATGGCGTATCTATTCATTCTTGTTCCGTAACGACGTTACCGTCGTGGAACCGGGTGACGTTGCACTGAAAGATCTGAGCGCCGAAGATCAAGCGCAATTTCCGCCGGGGTTTGTGGAAGATCGGGCTCTGCCACGGTGGTCGCGACAAAAGAAGAGAGGAAACTCGCTGCCCATAAAGTCGTTTTGGGACGATGGCTTTCTTGGTGAAACATCCATCGGGCCGACACGGATTCTGCCCCTGATGGTTGATTATTTAGAATCGCGTCATCGGTTCCAGAAAGTTTGGACCGTTCCGGAATTTCGGTGGCGCGAATCCACCTACCCGTTTACCCAAGTTTTTGAGGTCGAGGTCATTCGAAAGTGTTTGTCCTACCTTGCCGACCATCCTTCACCTGGTTTTCAATTTTGGGTCGACGAGTTAGTACGCTCACCCTCGCCTTTGGTGCGCTGCGCAGTGGTACGTGCGATCGCCTCGTGTTGGACCGCCGACCAGCAGGTGTTGTGGTCCATGAAGTTCGAATACCATGACGCCGACTGGGATGAGGCAATATGGACGATGTGGGAGCATGCCCTTCCGCACACCTCGCCGGGCGTTCTCCAGCAAGTCGAAGGGTTTATTCAACGTATGGAGGCGGGGCCACGCCAAGAGGGCTATCGTGATGTTGCCAACCGAAACCAACCGCCCGCGCCTTCGGAGGAAACGACCCAGCGTGACAATACCGCTTCTGACTCGGCAATATCCGTGACTAGCGGCTATTATACTCGTGGTGCAGAGGTGGCATATCCGTCCAGAAGATTTCGATTTGCTGAAGACACACATCCAAACCGCCGTTACCCGCCTGGATGCTCTTGGGTGTGACCGCCAAAAGTTTCTCGAACTTTATGTTTACATTTTGTTCTCTATCATCAAGGAGCAATCCGAAAGCACCACGTGGTACCGGGAATTGTGGCAGCACCTGGAGCGGGATGATTTCGCGGATGTCGCAGCCTCTATCAACACCTATCTTTCCGACGAGTCGACGGGAAATGATGCCAAGGCGACGTTATGGCACCGATGGCTTCACGATTATTGGCAAGGCCGACTCGACGGGAAACCGGTGGGAATCGGTTCGGTCGAGGCCAATGCGATAATGGGTTGGCTCGGCGATTTGGCGGTTCCCGGAGTTTTTGCCGAGGCTGTAACATTTGCTGAGTCTCTTCCGGAAAGTGCGCATACCATTGAGGCCATGTGTAACTGGTTTCCGCCGTTTGAACAGGCAGATCCTGACCTGTTGTCGCAATTTCCCAATGAGGTGGTCCGGATCGTCCTCCTTGGCTTAAAAACGTACGGCGCTCAACAACACGATCGGCTCAAGTGGCAAGAATGGCTGAAGAAGCTCCACGAAACATCCATCGACCCGACGTTGAAAACCAAGCTGTACGAAACGCTGATCGGCGCAGGTTTTTCCCCGACCGATATTGATAAATGGAGTGAATGAGACCCAATTCTGAAGATCTCAAATAAACTCCTGAGCCTAGATCGTGGTAGATCGACGTGTGAAAGGTTGTGGAAGGCGGTTCGCGCCCCGTTGGTGGTGGGAAAAGCGGAATCTTATGAAGGATTTTGTAATTCTGCTCGGGGGATTTGAACTATATGGTGTTTCCGATTGACAGGTGGACCTGTTTTCGGACTATATCTGGTCATGAAAGGAGGATGGTGGTGATGAAGTTATCAAGTCAAATCAAACCAATCAGTTATCTGAAGGCCCATGCCGCAGAAATTGTACGTACCCTGTCGGGGACAGGTGAACCGCTGATCATCACCCAGAATGGCGAAGCCAAGGTCGTGATGCAGGGAATCGAAAGTTATGAGCAAACTCAGGAGACCATGGCCCTTCTAAAGATTCTCGCACTCGGCACACGTCAAATTGAGGAAGGCAAGGTCCAACCCGCCGGGGATGTCGTTCAGCGGCTTCGTGACCGGAGTAAGAGTCGCTGATGACCTTCCAAGTATTTCTGACCGACGATGCCTCCCGAGACCTGGAAGAGTTATACGACTACATTGATTCTCACGATGCGCCGGGAAAAACGAATTACGTTCTCGATCAAATCGAAAAGGCTCTTTCGAGTCTGTCTGAAAACCCGGAACGAGGCGCCTATCCGAAGGAACTTCTGGCCATTGGGCTTCGCGAGTACCGTGAGATATTTTTCAAACCCTATCGCATTGTCTACCGGATTATGGCCGAAAATGCCTACGTCATGATGATCGCTGACGGTCGCCGCGACATGCAAACATTGCTACAACGGCGTCTGTTGCAGGCTTAGAGGGTGTTTGTGAAAAACTTGACGGAATAAAAAACCGCTGTACAAGCGTGTTATGACGCAAGACACACTCCCCACTCCCGAAACTCCCCGGCGCAAGCGCA
>JABWCM010000353.1 GCA_013360285.1 Myxococcales bacterium | reverse complement strand
GTACCTTCGGGTACGCCTCCGGTGGGCCTCAGTCGGCAGGCCCGCCTCGCTACGGCCACTGTCTCGCTCGCCGTTATTTTTTTCACAAACACCCTCTTACATCGAATACCATTTTGAAACCGTACCGTCTTGACCATATTTTGTCAATATATTGCGCTGTGAGTGGCCACAATGACCATCATTTGTCCATATACTGCCTCTTGTCTCGAATGCTCACAATATCGGCTGGTGCAGTAATTTAAAACAAAATTTGAAAAGATAATGAATTCAAAACATCGTGGAGCCTGAAACAGATGGTAATCGGGAATTTCCACAAGGTTCGGAGAAGGTCAGCTTCAAGCCGAAGGTGTTCCTGGTCGAGTCGATTTAGAGTCGGATGGTCCGCGGCAGGACTGAGGAATATCGGGAATATGCCGCAAGGACGGGACTGAACATATCGGCCAAAAGTGGCCGACCAGGGACACTTATCTATTTCCGCTGACCCTCCCAGAAAACATCCGAACTGACAGGTGAACGATTACTTTGGACCATCCGCATGTTTGTTGCCACCTGGGGATTCGGGGGCGCCGGGGCTGACTTGCACCGATATTCCCAGTGGGTACGGATGGTCGGCGATGAACCACGTCACCGCTGCCAAAGCCGCGGCAGAACGCCGCAGTTCATCGGGATTCACTTTGTCGACAGTGTCCGCCTCGGAATGATGGTAATCGAAATAGGTTTCACCGTAAGTGTCCAACCCTAACGCCAGCACGCCACTCGGAACAAGCTGAGCTACGTCCGGTGCAGAACTCCCAGGTTTCACTGTCATTTCCTGGTTCGGGTTGAGCCAACTTAACTTAGCAACTAACTGCGCCAACTCAATTGCGGCGGTTGACTCTCGCTGCTTGTCGGCACACTGCACAGCGAGTGCTATCGGTGCAAACCCGCCGGCATCCGCCTCGATCGCGGCTACGTGATTATGAAGAGTTGACTGGTGACGTTCGATATAAGACTTCACACCACGCATGCCGTTTTCTTCGTTTGTCCAAAGAACCAACCGTACTGTACGTTTCGGTTTCCATCCCATTCGATGAATCGCCACAAGCGTGTCCATCGCCATTACGACGCCTGCGCCATCGTCGTGAGCTCCCTGTCCAACATCCCACGAATCTATGTGACCACTGACAATCACAATTTGTTCTGGAAACTTATCCCCCACCACGTCGGCAACAACATTTGCGGATTGCGCGTCCTTGTCCAGAAATGCGTCCATCTGTAAGCGCACCCGAACAGGGGTTTGGGCATCTTTTTGACGGCGTAAATATTCAGAATCCTCCGTGCTAATCGCCGCCGCCGGGATTGGCGTTGTCAATTCCTGGTAAGATAACATTCCGGTATGAGGGCTACGTAAACTGCGCGCCGTAACTGAGCGAACGAGAACGGCAATCGCTCCGTATTTCGCTGCCATCGCCGCACCGTGCACCCGAAAAATCACGGTTTCCCCGTAACAGGAACCGTGCTGCGGGGTCCAAGAGGGCATGGGATTGTCAAAATGCACTATTTTGCCCGCAACCGCTGCGCCCAACGCGTCGAGTTCGTCCTCGGAACTCACCGTCATGACGTCGGCTTCGATCCCGTGCGGACCTGTGCCAACCGATCCGCCTAGACCCAACATCGCCATGGGGTACGCCCGTGGTGCCACGACGTGAAGGCTCTCCTTACCCCGTACCCAGCGCGGTACGGTCACCGACTCTCGTCTGGCATTGGTAATACCCGCGGCCCGTAATTCGTCTACCGCCCAATCAATGGATTGCTCCAAAGCGGTGCTACCCGACAACCGATGTCCGAATCGGTCACACAGTTCAACCAAACGGGCGTATGGTCGCCCTTGAACCAGGACATTTTCCGCCAACAAAACCGAAGCGTCTTCAGTCAAAGAAGCTACTATAGGCTGGTTCTGGGGGATTTGAGCCACTGTGTCATCAATCATCAATACGAATCCACAGAAGGTGACCCCAAAGTACATCCATGACCTAACCAACATTCCACTCCTTCCTTGTGCCGGCCAAACCTACACGGAACGAGGACACAGAGTACCCAACACACGCTGGCGAACAGTTTCACGTTGCCGTTTTTTGTACACGTCATGTGCCGCTAATCCGGATCGGGACATCTCGTAACTCTGCTCATCCATCACCTGGACCTCGAATGGGAAAAAGAAATGAATCTCCGACCCGTATTTTGCCCATTGTTGGGCAGCCCGCACTTCCGGCCACTGAGCAACAGGTGAGTCAGCCAACGCCGTCAACAGACTCGCCATTTCCTTTGGCAAAGACTCACGCACACGGATCTGTTGGCGACACGTAAATTGTATTGACCGATACGCAACTGAACTGTGTGGGTTATCAGTTGGGGAAATCTGTGGGTATGGCTCGATTTGAACAAGCTGGCGGATGGCGTCAAGGCGCGCGTCGTCGTGGATTTCCCCCAGTTCGACCTTCTGTTGCACCACATCGAGAATAACGCGTACCCGAGCCATATCAATGAGGGTGTTCCGGGATCGACTCGGTTTCACATTGGCAAACATGATAACGTTATTTTTCCTAAGATAGCGCACGCACAACAAAGCATCAAACCGCTGTTTGGTCACTAGACGCACACCTACATAGTCAAAGATATCCGTGGCGACGTTTTCTACCTTGTGCAGAAGTTTCATGAGCACCGAACGCATCGGTTTTTTGGCCTTGATCTCAAAGTTAACAAGTGGGATAGCAAAAGCGCCTTTTCCGAGTGATAACTTACCAGACATCTCGTAGATGTGCGGCTGAAAACGATCGAGAATCTGCTTCCGGATTTCTTCACCAAACCGTTGCGCGAAATACGAATGACAGTGGGAAATCGTATGCATGAGGCGCAAAACCGAGCACGACCACGGCTGCAAAACCTGAAGATCCCGATTGGATGCCCAAAGCAGGAGTTTCCGAACGTCTCGCTGCTCCCGAACCTCCACGGGAATCGGGGGATCTCCCGGCTCGGTCAGCAGTTCATCCTCCAGAAAAGCCAATGCTTCCGTGCGAATCAGTTCCAAATCCAGTCGGTGGCTGGGAGAAGCCCAATCAAATCCATAACATCGGAGGAAATCGTTGGCCTCTGCCATCCCAGAAACCCGCAGCCTGGGCACATCAATTGCTGATGCGCCTCCTATAATCGCTCCTAGGCTGTCAAAGGGAAACTGACTTGGAGCCAGGTACTTGAGGTGCATGATTGAAGTCTCATTACTGCGACAACGGGAGGCTATCGCAGCCAAGAGGGAATTTAGCCCGCATTTCCAAGTACTTGCGGGCGCGGACCCCGAAAAGCTGGTAAACTCAGGACACCCTGACGTCCCGCGTGCGGCGGTAGGCCTTTTTGCCTGTTGAGCACACCGGAGGAAGCAGGACTGGAATTCGCCGGCGGACGGGCTGTGTGGCCATGTCGCCCACAAAAATCCGTGCAGCATATTCCCGATATGACTCGGGATTTTTCCGCACGACCCGACGAAAGTCCGGCTTGCCAAAAATTCCCCTTAAAAACACCACACACCTGACTACGGTGCCCCAAAAGTCTGTGTCCAGTACGTCCCAAAGGTGTTGCTTACATCGCCGTTAGCGAATCCGACACCAATGTGTATAAACTCCGGATTCATGATGTTTGCACAATGCCCGTCGCTTGCCATCCATCCCTGTACTACTTCGACTGCGGTTGTGTCGCCCGCCGCAATATTCTCCGCCGCGGCCGAAAACACATAACCAGCGTTCTCAATACGACCGAATGGATCGGTACCGTCCGGGCTAATGTGGTCAAAAAAATTACGCGCCACCATGTCATTCGTATGTGCCCGGGCTGCACATTGTAATTGTGCGTTCATTGTCAACGGCGGTGCTGCACCAAATATCCCTCCAGTACCGCAATCCGCACCGACTTGGCGACGCTCATTCACCAACGTCACGACTTCATTTTCTAAACTTACTGCCTTATCAGAATCCGGACCGATAGATCCACACTGAATACTCTCATTTGTAATGGCCGACTTTCCTCCCGTGTCGCTTTCCGAGTCGCAGTTCCAAACAGTCAGCAACAATGTAAGGGCCGCCAAACATACACTGCCCATGCGGACGCAAACCGTCATCTGAACTCCTCTTAATATTCAAGCAAGTACAACCGCCACAAAACAGCAAAATTGAAAAACACAGTTAACCCAACTTTCTCAGAGGGATTCGCAGTAAAACCGCCGAAACCTATGCGAATTCTGGGCGCACGAACCTTTGCCATCTGGACGCGACCCATGCCCCAAAGAGCAAGGCCGAGGAATCACGAACGGAAAGCGTTCGCCGATTGGTGATCGTGGCCAAAGGCTTGTGAGAAATCCGGGTTAATCGCCATAAAATACGTCCGGCCACGACTGCGGCGTATCATATAACAACGGAAGTATCTCGTCCCGCCACCCGGCCTCTGCCTGAAGCGTTGCTAGAATAGAATTCAACCCCCATTGTAACCGATTGATAAACACCATATCGCGAGGCATACCCATGATAAACTTGTTCGGATTATCTAGTGCCAGTAACTTAAATGATTCCGACACATAGTCGTGGGAATATCTAAATGGGCGATCAGTCAGCCACGGCCGGTAAAGATATAGCGCAATTTTGTGCTGATAGTCGAAGTCAAATCCCTTGCGGCTCGTGGCCATTCCAATATCCAACACCGCCTGCTCGAACGTCTTTCGATCCCGTTCCAGAACAGAACGAAGCATAGCGCGCCAAATCTCAACCGTTTCCATCGAATACCGTTTGACACATCCAAAATCTAAGAATGCAACTTCGTTTTCTCGAAACAAATAGTTTCCGGGTTGCGGATCACAGTTGAAAGCACGATGTACAAAGATCGATTCAAATGCGACACGAAACAAAATTTTTCCAACCCGATTTCTTTGTTCTTGTGTCGAATTGCGCACAAATTCCTTAAATTTCAAGCCGTCTACGAATTCAGTTGTTAAAACCCTCTCACCGGAGAATTCAAGAACGACATTCGGAATCAATACATGGGGGTTGCCCAAGAAAAAGCGCTGAAAATCCCCATAATTCCTTGCTTCCAGACGATAATCGCACTCTTCCAGTAATCTCTCGTAGATTTCCTCTACCAGGTCCTTCGCGTTGAGGCCATGAAACAACAATGTTTTCATTGCGCGGACCACGGCCAAGTTTTTGAGGTCTGCACGCAGCGCCGATACAATTTCCGGATATTGAACCTTTACGGCGACATGCCTTCCATCTTTGAGAACCGCCCGATGCACTTGACCGATGCTGGCAGCAGCAAAGGGTTTCGAGTCCCAATGCGTAAACAGGTCCTGAGGTTGCATCCGAGTTCTTGTGTAACTATTTCCTCAGCGATACCTG
>JABWCM010000075.1 GCA_013360285.1 Myxococcales bacterium | reverse complement strand
CGGACCCACCAACAATGGCACCGTCTATCGACCCTTATGGAAAAAGCAAAGATATTAACGCCGACGACATGATAGCGGTTTGTTTTCTTTATCCACAAAATTTTACATGTCAGTCTAATTCCGGTTGCCCAGCGGTTGTGTCCGATGGACCACAGGGAGAGTACTATTCTGCGCAAATTCAATGCCAAAATGGAACATGTGGAGGGAGTTCTGGTACGCCGCCAAAGGGCACCAAAAATCTCGGTGAACCGTGCTCCAGCTCGGTTGACTGTGCTGACTCCGGCGCATTTTGCCAATCAACAGGTTCTCAGGGGGCATACTGCGCGGTTGGATGCAAGAGCCCACAACAAAACGATTGCCCAAATGGTTTGGTGTGTTACCCGTACTCCAACTCGACGGGCGGAGTGTGTTTGCCAGACCTGGATGGGGGTAGCAGTGGCAGCGGAGGTGCGAAGGAAATTGGCGAGCCGTGTACAACCAGCGCAGAATGCAAATCGTTACTATGCGTGGGTGACCCGGCGACACAAGTCGCCACGTGTATGAAGCCGTGTTCGCCGGGAAATACGGGCGGGTGTCCAGACGGCGAAGTATGCGCACAACTTCAGGACACCAATTTTGGAGCGTGCATTCCGTCCGCCGACGGCAGTGATCTCCTCGACATCGGACAGCCATGTGCGAGCAGTGACGAGTGCCAAAGTGGCCTATGCGTGGGTGGTGGAAACATCCCGGGATATTACTGCCACTCGAAATGCACTACTAACGGACAATGCGAAGATGGATACGAATGTGCGCCTTTGGTGGGAGGTGGCGGCGCGTGTTTCCCAAAATCCAGCGGAGCTGGAGAACTTGGGTCGAAATGTTCGTTCAACGACGATTGCCTGTCCGATATATGTGTGTCGATTTCCGGAACGGATGCGCCAACTTACCCATTTTGTACGGCGGAGTGCGGCCAGTGCCCTTGCGGAATGGACTGCACAACATTTTTGGGAGGGGAGAAATATTGTGTTCCAGGCAAAAAACAGGCATGTGTCCCCAACGAAAACCCATGTGTCACAAGTTCAGAGTGTCAGTCTGGATTGTGTGTCGGAGGAATATGTAAGGTCCCTTGCGTTGTAACCGCCCCGGATTGTCCCGCTGGATTGTCGTGCAAACGTCTGAACTCAAATGAAATCAATGGCTTTTGCGTTGTGCCGGGTACAACAGGTCCAGGCGATCCGTGCACCGCGGATAACGAATGCGGCACTCTCTTTTGCGACGACCCCAAAACCGGCTCGAAACAATGTTTGATTCCGTGCAACCCCGCAAGCAGCACAATCTGCGGTGACACGCTGCAATGCCTACCGGTCAAAGCGGGAGTTGGCGGATGCGTACCAGTGTCCTCCTCAATCCAAAATGAGTCTGATACCACAGGTTCAGCAAGCGAAGATACGACAGACACTGCTAACTTAGCATCAGACATTCACCAACCCACCCCGCAGGAAACTGTAGGTGGTACTTCCGGCGGCCAAATTGTGGCGACAACTGGCGGGTCTGAATCCGGCGAAAGCACCGGTTGCCGAGCTGGCGGCGAGCCCAATAGTGGGCGCACCGTGCCCTATTCACTTGTGTTTGTGCTGACCCTATTGATACTATTATACCGAACAAGGCGAAATAGTTAACTGTTAAGTTGCGCGTGACGATCCGCGACCACCTCGAAACGTAATGAAAACCTTTGCGGGAAAAAAGCATCCACAACATTCACAACACTCAAATTCGCCGCCACCGCGAGCGATGCACTTACAACTTTACCTTGTCCGAACCCGGACTCAAGACGTTCGGAAATCCGCGATTTGCTGAACCGAGTCCAGATAGTTTGTGAAAAAAAAAGCTGCGCAGGCTCTGGGTGGTGGCTTCTGGCCGCCTTGGCTTCGAGAAACCCTGCGCAAGATTCCCGATATTACTCGGGTTTCTCAAAACCAATTCGGCGCAAAATCCACGCCCAAAACCTGCACCCATATTTTTTCACAAACTCAGAGTAACTGTTAGCCAGGACTTATCGCGCGCTTGAGGCGACGAGTGTCAAACCGCGAGCCTCTTCGGGCATGGTAGACCTTTTTTCCTTGGCATGAAGCTGCCACGCCTCCGAGCAAAAGCGCCCACCATCCCCAAATCTGCTGGCGTCTCGGCGCACTCGCCCACAAACTCGTGAGAAATCCAGGCTAGGTTTTTGGCATTTTTTGATGAATTCCACACGCCCTGGCTGCTCTTGGCCATCTCATCGGCGAAATCTCCTACGCCATGTCCTCGATATAACTCAGGTTTTCTTCGGACGATCCAGCTCAAATCTGCCAGGTGTGAATTCCCCCAAAAACACCACACACTTGGGCTGTTGGAATGCGAGGTAACTATGCGTCGTTTATGGAGTTGCGGCTGAGTTCGAGACGACACACATAGGGCGTCACTTCGGGGATGTACACATGCTGACACGCCGTAACCAAGTATTTCCCATCAAATCTTTTGCCAAACCCGAGAACTGCAACAACATCTCCCGGCGCAAGTTCAGGATCTCCTTCGATCTCGGCTTCTCCCGTTACAAAGTCCATGGATAGTTGATCAAAAAGCGCTTGTGCGACCTTTTTGGCTTCGTCCTTGCTATAAACCGGGTGATCTACAACAACAAACTTCTTACCAGGTCCGCCATCATACAGGGCTTTGGCCGTGGCCTCATGACCAGGGGTGCCACCGAAGCTTAAACTGGGACTCTCGGCTACCCCCACAATGTTTTTTTTGGTCTGTGGGTTCCATCCTCGAACTTCTACTCGACTAACCTGCTTTACCGTGTTTAGTCGAAAACGTACCTCGTGCGCAATGTGTGGATTGGTACCGTCCGGCTTGTCCCGACAGATCGTTAACTTCTCAGCGCCTACTGTAACCTGCCGAAACCCAATTTGTTTGTCATCCTGATTCTCTGAACCCGGCTTCAGTCCGACATCGACTCCCAGTGATTTTAGAAATTGCCAGTTGTTGACTGCTAATTGTGGAACGTGGCGGAACTTTGACTCAGAATTACCTGTTTGCCCAATTGCAAGGCCATCCAACTTACTCCCGTCATGATTCCCGCTCTTTTGAATGATGTCAGAAGCAATTCCAGTGTAGTCAAATGCGTCGGTAGTGCGATTGTCCCATGATTTCATACTCGTGCCGCGGGTGAGACGATGCGACCGATCATATCCCGAGATCGTTAGTCTGCTATATCCACGATTCGTGAAGTGGGGCTCAACATGTGAGATCTCTCCTGTGAACACCGGCTTGAGATTACTTGTTGGTCCATAAGCGATCTGTATTTTGACAGCCTTGCCTTCGACAATAGAATCCACAAACGTCATGCCTGTTCGGACAATCAAGTCGTAGTCAAGAGTAAACATGTCTGGACTATCCATCCGCTTGTCAACGTGGAGGCGCGTGATGTGAATACCGCTGAAGGTGTCAACCGTGCCACCAGCGGTATTGGTCTCAAATGCCGTCTTTCCGTCGATTTCGACACGGATGTTCGCATGTTTTTCAGTTTTTTGCGCCACAACAACCCTCGCTACTTAAGAATCGGCGGAACCAGAAGTTTGGTACCAGGTGCCACATCAAGCGGATCATCAATGCTGTTCGCGTCGGCGATACGTCGCCATTCTGCCGGATCGTCGTATTCTGCAAATGCGACACTCTGAAGCGTGTCACCACGACGAAGGGTCACTAACTTTGCGTGGTCAGGCGATTCGTTCGGACGCATTGACTGTTGCTCCCACGGGGGAGTAGCTTCGTCGAGTGTCAGTGTAACCGTCGCGCGAACAGGAGTCCCATCATTTAGGAACATCGTGTATTCAACATCAAGCTGAGTCACAACAAACATGGGAAGGGCATTATACGGATCAGCCTTTGCACCGAATTGACCCCAGTCAAATTTGACGTAGGGTGGTGCATGGTCTCCTTTATGATCTCGCTGTGCCAACGCTTCGATTGAATCGATGTATTTCTCTCGTACGTTCTCGCGAGTCTCGAAAGTGTCGAAGATCACCTGCGACAGTGTCAACTTTCGACCCGTACTGCCGCCAAATGTTTTGGCAGCACTATCTGCGGATGAGTCTTCACCCTTGTTCCAGGTAACAGTCTGCGTGATCTTCAACTTGGCCGGGTTGAACATCAACGAAATCGCCTTCAGCGGCGGTCGATTTACTTCTTGCCCGTCGTGCGAAAATGGGCGTAATACCGCCTTGACAAGTTGTCCGCCCACCAATGCGCCACCCATCGTATCAAGAGCCTTGGTTGCGGCTCCGAGGGCGATCTTGGCGATCGGGTTCTTGGAGATGCTATCTAACGAGAACCCCATATACCTCTCCTTTCAAGCTCACGTTGAGACATAGATACAAAAGTGTTTGCGAGTTCAATGGCTAATTTATCGAGGTTAACCTTTGGCTCTCTTGATTGTTGTTCCGACTTTTCACCGTTGGATGTAACAGTAGGTGACGGATTGGTCGGTTTCGCGTCCTGCTCAGAGTTTAGAAGTGCTTGCTGAGTGACTGTTGCTGCCATCGGAGCGATCAACGGCAGTTCCGCAATAGATAGTCTCCCAGAACTCGCTGCGGCTTTTGCGATTCTGCCAGCATCCATTCCGGATTGCGACTGGGTAAACTGGGAATTCTGCGGAGCGACGAACGACAATACATCGCGACCAGCACTATTTGGCACTTGCAACGTCGAGGTGTTTGCTGATGGTCTAGACGTTGCCACCGTGCGTCGTTCATTAGCTGTTGGGCGAAGTATCCGCGGCGCCGAATCGTCGGTGTGACGATATTTGGATGAATCGATTGTGCTGAGCAATGCAAGATCAGCTAGTGTCTCGGAACCAAGGCTCTTTGGTTTACCGTCCACAGGCTTTGCAGCGGCGGCTCGCTGATACGGCCGTCCAACGCCTCCCCCCTTCGCATCACTTGCGTTTGTGACCGTGTCCAACGCTCTTTCAAGACGAACAAGAACATCGTGAGATAGTTCGGTCTTGTTTGCAAGTCCGAGGTTTCGAATCGATGCCTGGCTTGGTAATCTTCGACCAAGATTTAGTAACTTAGATAGTGCGAGAGTCGCAGTTCTGGTTGATCGGTTGGAGTGCGATATCCGATCCATGCCCGAAAACTCATGTGAGCTAAACACACCACGTTCCACGTTGCCTGAGAGTTGTACCCAATTTGGATCAAGATTAGACTGAATACCAAAAGGGTTCTTCGGTGTTGGGGCTGTGCGAATAAGTACATCCACTTCCCAAGCAGACAAGCGCGCATTTTCAACCGAAGCAGCGACGTTGTGAAGTTGATCGCGTTGACCAAATTCGCTGTGTTGGCGACGTGTAGTTAACGCATGAATGTTGCGCCGGTTTTCAAGCGTGGTGCTTTGGGTTGAATCTACGGCGACGCCAGACTCCAAATGTCGCATCGCCGTCAAATCAACAAACTGTAGCGATGGAGATGACCACGCAGAACGTAGGAACGCGTTTTTCATCGTACCCATCGTTCGTTGGATATCCCCGTTGTTGCGCGGTACACTTGGGTTTACGAGTGCATCGGTACCAACAGCTCTACGAAAAAGCTTTGTAGCGGTACCTACTTGTGATGAGTCAGCCCCAACCAGCTCCCGATTCGCGTGGTGCCACGCGCGCATACTCTGCAAGCGGAATGGACCTGATGGCTTCCTTGGTACAGCGGGTACAACGGATGGATTCATCCGTCTGACAGCGCCGCCCGAAAACTCATTCGAATCGTCCAGCGTAGATACCGTACCTCCATGATGATCCATTGTCTTGTTTGAACCATTCTCCCCCCGAACAAGCTCAAAAAGCGACGAGGACCAGCCCAGCCGTCTGTTTACGTTGTCGGTTACGCCATTTTCACCAGAGTGGTGTAACCCAAAAATCAAACTCTGCGAACCGGCACTGACCCATCGGGGTAAAAGAGTGTCGCCATTGTCGCGTATGGCAGGATTGATGAGTTTAAACGAATCCGCCCAACTGCTGCCTTCCTTCGACGGAGCTGCCACCAACGAAGCAGCACCCGCCATAATCAAACCACTGCCATTTTTTGCGGGTGTGACCGCGCGGTCTAACCCAGAAAAACCTGAGTTTCCCTGGTTCTGGAATTTTTCCGGACTCAGACCTTGACCTGAAGACACCAATTCATTTGGCAAATGAAACCGGGGTGTTGAGTGTAGACGTGAGCCCGGAGACGGTGCCGACGTTTGTGTTGTCGTTCGTTCCGGATCAAACCCGGAACTGCCGTCGTCCCTATTCGCCGTAACCAACAAATCCATGACAAATGATTTGAGACGGTTGTTTTCCGCAGGACCTCCGACAATGCCGGTTGCTGCATTACCCGTCCCAAAGCCGAGACTGGAAAACATCTTGTCCGCAAACCGTAAAGCGGTCCTGCTGATTAAAGTAGTTTGAGGGAGTTCCTCTCTAAATAGACCTAGTTGAGATCCAGACCCGGTCATCCACACGGAACCGACCAGCGCCGCGGCGCTTGGCGTAGCAGCGAAACCCGCACTTGTAAGCTTTTCTATTGCAGACAAAGTCGTGCGATCGAGCACGTTCGGTCGTACACCAAACGCGTCTTCCGTACTAGATGCCGCATTTAATTGCGCTGCCGTTCCGGCAACAGCAGAACGCAAATTACGCAATCGGCTCTGCTGTTTCTCACCCACTACATCGCCGCTCAATACTGCCGCCGAAGTGTTACGTTCGAGGTGCGCACTCGTTTGGGCAATAGCATTGCTTCGAGACTTCTTCGCAAAGTTTGAGTCTTTCGCCGCCTGCCGAGCAGTTCCAGAGGTATGACCAAACAATCCTTCGCGTTCTCCCGCCTCACTAAATGGTCGAACTAATTCCAGTTCAATGCCACCATTGCCCTGTGGTTTTGCACGCCAACTACTTACTGCTTGCCCGACACCTTCCGCTGGCCCCCCAAATCCAGTGTCAGCTTTGGCATTGAGATTTCGCAGCCATTCGCTGGCCAATTGCGAATTCGCCCCTTTACCGTCAAGAAATGGCCGAACCGCAGTGATAACCGTTTCCCCAACGCCTAACGCAGCGGCACGCCCAAGATCTGTTCCCAGTAAACTCACTGCGGCGGCGGTCAATCGTTTCTGAATTGCATAAACAAGTCCCGGCATTGCCGCTATCGGATTTGCCTGTGTCATCCCTCCACTTGGTAAGATAATATGAACAGGTGTTCGATTCACCGATGACTGCTGCCCAGCGCCGTCTGTGCGGTTCACTGACGATTGCCGAACAAGCGGCGGTAGCGCAACCACCGAGTTGTCCGGCATTCGAACTGATACACGTAAGCCACTTCTTGCGTATGTATCGGGACCACTACTTTGGTACCTACCTTTCGAACTACCCCCATATCTACTTGAAACGTTGTATTGTGCATCGCCAACGGTTTGACCACCGTTACTCGAAACTCCACGGTTCCACGATTGCGGAGTTCCTCTATCGACAGAGGCAGTCAACCCACGCACTAACAACTTGGAGGCCAGTGCCGCCTCAGCTCGCAATGCATCAACTGCTTTTGCGAGCGCAACATCCGTAGGCAAGACCGAGGATTGGATGGACGTAGACGACGCACCTTGCGACACTAGCGCATACTCAGTAGGCCATTCGCCCAGGCTGCTGTCCTGACGAGAGAGGACTGAAACTGCATGAGAGAGCCGATTTTGATAACTGTTGAAGCTTTGAAAAACACTATGGTGCCGTGCGGACTCAGACGAGAACAACGCCTGCTTTAGCAATGCGGGAGCGAATTCGAGTTTTCTAATCAGATCGAACTTGACGAGCGCGGGTTCATCGGAGACTCCCGACACCGAACTCATATAACCGGCCAACTGCGCAGCAATAGGCGAGGGTAAATTCATAGCCGCGTCACTGGATTCAGACGAAATGACCCAGTGCGGATTGAACAATCGACTCGGATGGAGAGAACGCGTTATTGTCTCCGCTTGTTCAGGTTTGTGTGTTTCTGAAAACCGCTCCGCTATGACTGTGCGCATCAGGCCAGTCGCCGACGAATTTGCCAACTGTTGGCGGTTGCGGAGTATTTCCGCAGCTCGGATCAACGGCGTGATTTCAGCAAGTTGAACGTGGATAGGACGGTTCTCGTTGTTACGCCCGCCCCCCCGGAAGTGCGAAACACCGACCACATCGTGGGATGTAACCGAATCTATAGATCTTCTATCCGTAAAGCGGCTTAATTGCACATTTGAGTGCTCGGAAACATTGCCAACACCACTGTGTGATATTTTTTCGCGCAACGAAGTCGGCTTTTGTATTGGTGGTACTGTCGTGGGCGAGGGCCGCGAGTTACCCGCGTTCGTTTTTCCTTTCCGAACACCCACTCCTGACTGCGCATAATTTGTCGGGTCGGCAACTTTATTTCCGAAAGCGGCACTTATTCTGCTGTTTGTGCCGACGCTGTATGGCGGCGCCGCACCTGTTAAATTAACAAATCTGCCAGAAAATGAGTCAAAGCCAACGCTGCTGTATTTGGCATCGCGTGTTCCGGTGCGAACAATCGAAAGCATTGGATCAACGGATTGGGGACCGAGCCATCGTCCGTGAGTGCGGTTTCCTGATACAAAAGCTGCATCAGCGACTTGGAGAGCCATTGTTAGGCCTGTCATCGCTTTGGGAACCAATACGCCGTCGATAGCCACCGTTTCAGGAGTTTTGAAGGCGTGTTTACCGCCTCTGCCACTCGCGGAAAAGCGAGCTTCGTTGCCAAGTCGATTCGATGAAACTCCATCGGATGCGTTGTCGAACTTTGTAGTGGCGTTTGCGCCGCCCGCGGGAGACGTTCGTTGGCGCAGCAACTCATAGAGACCGGGAGCCTGTGCCGACAACAGTTGTTTCAGCGGCGTCCGACTTAGACCCGTGAAGGCACCAAGCACCAGTGCGTTGTCTCTGAGCCGAGATTTCAGATCTCTACCCGCCGACCCGAGCGATTCCGGATACGGCAAATAGCCGAGATGCGGCCCACCAGCTTCGTTGTAACGATCTGCATGTTTTTGCGCAAAACTTCTAAGCTTTGCTAGCGTGTCTCCTGAAATTGCCGTGCGTTCGCCGGCCCGCCGTGAAGGCGCGGCATCCGACAGCTTCGGTTCATTGAATGTCTGGCGTGTCGACTGGTCCACTGCGCGGGAGGATGCCGGTAATTGTCCCGTAGCACCAATACGCCCACTTGGGCGTGCGGCAGTGTTGGTCAGCGACTGACGGTTCAGACCCGATTGGGAACTTGTCGGCGTGTTGCCCAATTTCGATCGCCGCCAGCTCAGACCACGTCGTGTGCCGTGTAGTTGCCGTTCTAGAACTTCGGAGACTGCTCTTGCCGTTTCTTGTAACAGCAAGACGTTCATGCCATCGTACGAAGTGGTCGAGTACCCCAAAACAGTTGAACTTTCTCGAACTAACTGATCCAATTGAGCTGTTGCCAAACGTGCGTCAAGGCTGTACTTGGAGTCAGCGCTAAGATAACGATTCTCAATTGTCGAACCAAAGCGCGAAAGAGGTGACAGAACATGATTAGCCACCCCCCACGACGCTCTGGCGATGAGACGGGCAAATCCGCGGTCCATGTTAAGTAACGCCTGGGCATCCGGTTCACTTAAGGTTGACAACCCGCGCTCCAATGAAAACCGGTCATCAAGAACTGCAATTAACTCGAATCCGCGCCGTTCTGGTTCTTTTACTTGATGTGCCATTTGTTGCTACGCCGACCAATGTAGAGTTCATATCACGATTTGGTGCTATTGCGGTTGCAATCACACCAAGACACTCTATCACTCCCGTGAATCGTCCGAATTACAGTCCTTTGACAACTCCACCTAAGGCACTGAGTCCCATACCAACCGCAGCATCAAACAAACTCGTCAGTGCATCGCCAGGATGGAATTCGAACCAATCATAAGATATTTCGATCTCTTCAAAACCTATTTCCGACTGTTTGGCATTAAACGTTGGTCCTTGGTACTTCGTACAAAATGCGTTGTACAAATTATATCTACCGATCTCGTCACCGGCCTCGTTCATAATCACTACCGATACGTTCGAACGCACCGTCGGAATCGATGGATCCATTTGAGTCTTGAGCCAAGTAAAAAATTCGCCATTGCCGGCGTAAAAACCTTTCTTGATCACCAGCGGCTTGAACGACCCCTGCCCTATCAGGTTGACTTTGTGGAGGTTGTTACCTCCCTCGTTGAAGCTTTCTGTCTCCACGGTCCATTCCAGCCCGCTGGCTTCAGTAAACTTCACCGTCTGCAAGCCATCAATTTCGATGAAAAAACAGAACTGCACATCCGGGTCGGTTCGTCCTGATCCGCCGAGCCAGCCCATCAGCGCACCAATGCCTGCGGAAGCGAGTGCGGCCACGCCTTTTCCGGCGAGATCGCCAACAATACCCGCCGCAGACCCACTCAAACCCAAAGAGCCTGCTATTCCAGCACCAGCTTTTTTGCCGGCTTGACCTGACACCGCTACTGCTTTAACGCCCTGTGTTCCTACAATATCGCCGAATCCCATCTTTGCCGACTCCCTATACGCCGTTACCGGTAGGTCTGTTTTTTTGTTTGCTGCCAACGTGGTCTATGTGTTTCAACATATCACAATTTCGTAATTTGTGTTCAGCACTCAACGAAATTCTTCTTTCGGACTCACTCCACGCGTGACAACCAGCCCGCGCCTACCTTAAGCAAACCAGAGGCAGGCGTCAGCTTGACTTATAATTGCCTTATAACTCACCCGTATCAATAGAGCCCGCACCAGGCCCAACCTCTTCGACCTCTTGTTGCACCCTAAACACAATGTATTCTGCAGGACGTACCGGAGCGACCCCAACTTCCACTACCAGAATCCCCGCGGATCGCATCTCCGGCGGGTTGGTTTCGTGGTCACATTTTACGTAGAATGCATCGTCCGGGCTCCTTCCTGCAAAAAATCCCTTCTTCCACAGGTCCTGCAGAAAATACGACACATTCCTCTCCAACGTTTTCCACAACTTAGGATAATTCGGTTCAAATACAACCCACTGCAAATTTGACTGCATCGACCGAATAATAGCGCTCACGACCCTCCGGACATTGAGGTACCTGAGTGATGGATCACTCGACACAGTTCTCGCGCCCCACACGCGGATACCTCGAGACGGGAAGTACTTTAGGCAGTTGATTCCCTTGTTCGTAAGGTATCCAATGTCTTCCTCTTGCAAGACGCGATCCAAATCAATAACGCCCTCGATTTCTTCGTTGCCTGGCGGGTGATGCACGCCATGAATGTTGTCCACACGCGCGATGACACCCGCGATGTGGCCTGACGGAGGCACCTGTCGCGCTTTTCCATCGTGCTCGACGCACACCCACGGAAAGTAGAATGCCGCGAATTGAGAATCAAAGACCTGCCGCCAGGAAAGCGCCTGTAAATGATCTTTTCCGCCTGGAAAATCTAGAATCACGAATCGATCTCGTTGCCGTTCCGCTTGGGCGATCATCTCGTCCTGAACGACTTCCACGTGTTTCTCTGTTCGAAATCCGTCTGCATTTCCAAGGCACCACATCAGATCTGGGCAAAGCAAAAGATCAATAGAATCAACTGTTTCCATCACCTTCAGCCCGGTTCTGTATTCTGGTCCGTCGTCGCGCCCGATTAAGTCCTCTGGCCCAAGACTGAAAATTCCGTCCGCCCCTCCCACGAGCGCTTCTTCTTGAGTGTTGTCTAAAAACCTCGCCTCAAGTGGGGCCATGGGGTCAATAGGCACCAATTGGATCAGTCGTGATTGGGTATTAATGACCCGTTCAACATAACTCATACTCGTGCGAGCCACCGAAAGTTCTCGGTGGATTTCCCTGTGACCATCGCCGCGAACTTCGATTTCAAATTCTACTGGTTCTATGTACGTTGGTGACCCAGAGTTAAACGAGTGTTCCAGTGCCCCGTCTTCTCCCCAAATCAACGCTTTGCCATCAATTTCGGATACAACGCGGTAAGCGTGCTTTGAGTCGTCGTATATTTTGACAACCGTACCTTTGGCGAAGCCGTGGGTTGACTTGATGAACACCCCTTGATCGCCGGGCTGTGCATCAAGAGTAATGAACGTCTGGACACGTGGCCGCATCTGACGAGCTTGTACAGTAATTCCATTGCCCCAAGTACCTTCGCTCAGCGCCTCTACCCGGTACGCACGTGTTCCGTTGGCATTTCTCAGGTAGGTGGTCGCCCGTGTCGCTATATTTCTTCCGCCTTTGTCCTGTAAGTGCGCGACGCGTATAACATAACAATCCCTGCCACCATTCAAAAAGAATCCTTCCACAGCCGGTGCCAGATACGTATCCAAATCGAGTCGACCATATACATCTCGGAATTGTTCAAATGACGTGATCCGTAAGGGGACGTTGGTGGGTCCTTTGCGGGTTATCCCGACAAAACCAGGCACTCCGCTGCGAGACAACGTAAGCGGTACAAAACGTTTTTCCGTCTGTTCGCGATATACGCCAGGTGGCCGAAGGCGAAGAGTTGATTGTCGCACAGTATCTCCATCGCAGGTTTGGTTCGCTAGTGGGTAATGAGCCCGGAATACCAACCTAGAATTGGTGGCTTTGACCCCACTGTGGCTCTATCGTTGAACGCTGCCCAAAATGCCAAATGCGCACAATTATTTACAACATCGTTGGCCACAGCATACCCACAAAATCCGATGTGCTTTGCCGCTTTCCGTTTTTGACGCGAGAATTTGTCCAACATGGCTGTGAATTGAACTACATTGACAGCATGTTCTACCTGAGTTGGCGTGTCACTTCCGGGTTTTGTTAATTTCCGAGTTGATATCGGAGATTTCTTTGACCCACAACTGCCGCTCCTTATGCTCCATATCGAGAATCTCGTCGAGCGGCCAATGAAAGTGGTACGCAATGTACGCTACCTCCTGAGTCAGGCGCTCCATGGGGTAGCTTACAATTCCCCCGTGTCGCCTCCCATTGTCATTGTGAACTTATGACCACACTCAGGGCAACTTACGTTGACTTGGTTTGTTCCTTCTTCGTTGATTTGACGATAAAAATCCTGAAGAAACTGAAGATCGCTCGAATACAAGTTTTCAATAATAGACGGATTGATTGAAGTTAGATCTCCCAAACGCGTTACCACACGACTTAGTAGTATGATAACAAGGTACGCTCGATTGTTCTGAACGCGATAATCCTGTAGTGGACTGATCTCGTCTTTTGCGGTAGCGAGACGCATCACCCCTTTTTTGTGTACGTTACCGTCTTTGTCGACAAAACCGCGCGGCAAAGTGAATTCGAATTCTGTTTTAAACGCCATACGCCTTCCAAAAAATAAAGAATGCCCAGTACCAAGGCCAGAATCCAATCTCACGGGGGTGTTTACTAGTAGTTAACAAACCCGCAAAATTGGAACACCATCCGAGAACACCTGCTATATAGCTTTGTGATTCTCGTTTGCCAAGGTACTGAGCACAAAACACGGACAAATCGAAAAAAGAAAAAGTAGCTAAATTAGCCCTTTTCGATTTTTTCTACCGCCAGTTCTACCTCTTCCACGTTCACATCCGTGCCCTTTCCATCGAGGGAGAATCCCTTCCACTTGCAGGGCCACGCTTCGAAGAAGTTGTAGCGCATCACTTCGGAACCATCGTCGCCACAAAGGATGACAGAACCGCTTTTGCGTTCAATCACGCCTTCAATGACTTTTTTCCGCCACTGCCACAACTCATCGTTGTTGATGTACCCACGTTTCAACGTAATGTTTGAGTACTTGGTGCGACCTGGACGTTTGCGCAGAATGATATCGTCGCCGTTTTGATACTCCACGATTTCGGTCTCGGAGTCCAATCCTTCGACATTCCGGAAGGCGCCTTGGGTAACACCTTCAATTTCAACCTTGAAGTTGAAGTTACCAATATGATCGAACGCTCGTCGATTCGGCATAACTATTCCTCCTCAAATCGGACACTGCAAGAGGCGTAAAACCCACGCCATCCGCAAGAAAAAGTCGTTGTGGCAGAAGATACTCCCACCGCGACAAAAAACTACTCGCTAACATCACCACCAGCAGGCATTTGACCGATTCGGAAAATCACAAACTCTGCCGGCTTTACTGGACACATGCCAATTTCTACAATGAGCTGACCGGCGTCAATAACCTCCGGTGGATTGGTTTCTTCGTCACACTTAACAAAGAAAGCTTCCTCTGGGGTTTTGCCAAACAACGCGCCTTGACGCCAAAGTCGCATCAAGAAAGCGGTGATGTCGCGGGTCACTCGTTTCCATAAACGATGGTCGTTGGGTTCAAAAACAACCCATTGAGTGCCGAGTTCAATCGACTGCTCAACCATGTTAAACAGTCGTCGAACGTTGATGTATCGCCACGATGGATCGCTCGATACCGTCCGTGCACCCCATACTCGAATTCCCCGATTGGGGAACGACCGGATGCAGTTGATTCCCTTGGGGTTCAAAATGTCTTGTTCACCCTTGGTAATATTGTACTTCAGCCCAAGTGCTCCGCGGACCAGCTCGTTAGCCGGCGCTTTGTGTACCCCGCGCTCAGCGTCGCTTCTGGCGTAGATTCCTGCCATATACCCGCTGGGTGGCTGATAAATGTTACCTTTGATCGGGTCGTATACTTCAATCCACGGGAAATAGTAGCCACCGTACTTAGAGTCGCGGGGCTTTGGAAGCTTATCTACCCCACCTTTTTCGATAGTTTCCGGGCTGTCCAGAATTGCGAACCGATACCTCATGTTTTCGCAGTGTGACAACACGGCGTCCTGAATTGCTGGATCGGTCTGCCCCGGAGCGCACACGACGTTAATTTCGTCAATATCTTCGAACGCTTTCAAGCCTGTGCGTGTGCCGGGCCCGTTGTCCGTGCCGATATACCTGCCGGCTTTGCCAACGCGCTTCTTTCCTTCCTCTTCCTTGCCCGCTGCCGCTTCGTCGGTCCCGACGTTCAAAACAAAACAACGCCCGCCGCCATTATTAAAGAAGCCATATACGGCGTGCGCCAGATACTCGCTGTTCTGGAAATCGCCGAAATGTTTAGTGAATTGACTCCAGTTTGTGCAAAACACCGGTTGGTTTACTGGTCCAATGTTACAATCGCCAATAAACGCCACCGTGCTGGTGCCCACCATTTCCAGCGGTTTTGTTCCTCTATCGACTTCTTCGACGTAAACACCGGGCGAAAGATATGACGTAGCCATTTATGCCTCCTTGACGGTTACTAGTTCTTCTCTTTTGTCGGACAGAAAGACATCTCTCTGCCGTTTGCTGACTGCCTACAAAATTGTGTTGCAAACTGAGATTCTTTACACCGTCAAGAAGTTGCTCCACCGAAAGCTGAACGCCGTGGCATTAATTTGATCTTTAGATCTGTCACGACACAACGTTTCATTTTCGAATAGCAAGATCCTTGCCAGTAACACGACGAATCTCAGCAGAACGCCGCTCCGATTCAATTCGGAACTTGACGTAGTAGTACATTACAGGACGAACTTCCTCGTTTAGGCTACGCCAGAACGAAAGAACGTCATTGTAGTCCGCCTGTAAGTTTGGATAGACATTGAGAATATCGTCCGGGTAAAACGAGTCACCTTTGAGTTTTTCCCGGGTTACCATCGGGTTCTCCAAGAACGTTTTAATCGCCAACCCCATCAGTAAGTTTTCTTCCGTTGGGGAATTTCCCCAAATCGAAACAACGTAATGGGCGAACAAATACAGCGGTGCGTCTTGGTAAAATTCAACGATATTGCCGTCTCTGTCCTGCGTGGATACAAGCGACTGTGTTCTTTCCTTATAATTTGGAGCGAAGCCGATGTGATACATATAACAGTTTACTGCTGGCTTATTTTTGATGTTGTCCTTCTTGGGGACGTCAGTTGATATGGTGACGGTCTTAAAGCCGGCGGACACAAACGACTCTTTAAGCAGTTCTTTCAGGGTTTCCGACGTGTCTGCGATGATTTTGAACTGACTCATTCACTCACTTCGTAAATATTTAGAGGCTTAGTGAGAATTCGAGACCTTCGCTTATCTATTTGCCAACAGTTCTCCCAGCTTTAACCAGGGATGGTGAGTGGTAGCATAGGATGTTTTGGCGTGTCAACGCCTGCAAAGTAGGTTGTATCGTAGACGCGATCCCGCTCGATCACGGGCCGTATATCTCCTCCGCGGTGACTCAAGACAGATGCAAATTGAAAAATGATTGGGGACAAAAGTCCACATCTGGGGTCTGATGACCGGGAAATGCTGACCCCCACTGTTTGCATTCAGCGGCGTGAGTTAGTCGCGGGGTAATATTAGTTGTGGGCGGTGATTGCCGTTTGCCCGCTGCCCTGGTCCAACTAAGTTTAGGAAAAACGCGTCAAGTGCGGCCAAAAATCGACGGTGTCGGAAATTTGTTCTTTCCGAACGGGCAAGGAGCGGTAGTGAATAGGGCTTGGCGACCGAAGACAACTGGAGGCGTACCAGAAGCTACGCTGAGGATGGGACGACCGAGGCACGGCCGACGTACTAGGTGGCTGGTGTTTTTTGATGAAATTTTTGTCCTGGCCGCCTTTGGCCGTCTCACCCGTAAGAATCCCTGCGCCATATTCCCGATATGACTCGGGATTTTTCCGGACGATCCGGCTCAAATTCGGCTGGCCAAAAATTCCCCTAAAAAACACTAGCCACCTAGGCCAATGGTTCGCGTAACTCAACTTTTTTCCGAAACACCCGCTAAGACGTGGGAAAAGTGCGTGGCCCCCCGCAGGGACCCACAACCGTCCTTGTCGTTGGATGTGGTGTGTGCGGCACCGCCGATGCAGCGGAGTGCGGCATCCGCTTGTTCTGAGGGGTAGCAGCGGTCAACTGTCCTCGCGCAAGCGGTCCTAACCCGGCTTTTGTACGCTTTTCCAGTAACCTTTCAATATCGTGTTCGGGAACTCGCCGCATTTGGCCAAGCTGGGTGGCGCGTAAATGAATATTCGCGATATGCTCAACAAGCTCCATTCGCAGAAACGCCTGTTCAATCGAATCGCCGACAGTCAGAACACCATGGTTTTGTAAGATAACTGCGTCGAAAAGCACCAAAAAGTCATTTAGAACATCGGATGAAGCCAATGTACCTGGAAGCGCATAAGGTACCAGAGGTATGCGATTTCCTAGACTTATCACTGCCTCCGCGATGATACACGGATCCGGTTCCAAGCCAGCAACAGCGAAACCAGTCGCAGTCGGTGGGTGAGCGTGGAGTACACACCGTATATCCGGTCGCAGTTCAAACGCGCGCAGATGGAGGTTAATTTCGCTGAAAATGCGGTGTCGGCCCGCCAATACCTTGCCGGTTTTGTCAATTACCAACAAATCTTCATCGCGAATCTCGGCTTTGCTAAACGCCGTTGGGGTCGCCAAGAGGCGATTATCGTCCAATAGTAGCGTGACATTTCCATCGTGGTTGGCGACCCATCCTCGTGTGTCGATTTTCGATAACCAGCGCACCAATTCACGTCGTGATACTGTCTGAGGAAGGCTCATGCCGTTTCGACCTGATCTACAACGCCAACAATGATGGAGCGAATGGGAAGGATTTGTTGCCCGAGGATTTGGCGTACACCGTTACCTTCCCTCATAACAAGTACGGTATCCCCGATACCAGCCTGCACTGTATCTACAGTGACAAGTGAGTCACCCAACGAGTGGCCCGATGGCTCGATAGGCTGGACAACCAAAATCTTGTGCCCGCGATAGGTTTCGTGTTTGATGGTTGCGTTGAGCGTGCCAACAACTTTTCCGAGCATCATTTACGTTAGCCCTTCAAATCTTTCGATGTCCAAACGATCCACAACCCCAACAATGGACGCGTCTACCGGCACAAAGGTATTGTCCAATGCGAGCGAGGCCTCTCGGCTACCGACAAGGAAAACCCGATCACCGGGCCCAGCCATAACGGTGTCGCACGCTACTTGCAGGTCCCCACGTGGTGTCCAGTCGTCGTTTACCGGTTGAACCACGAGCAGCTTAATGCCCGTCAGCCCATCCGCCTTCTGGGTTGCCACTACTGTTCCGACTACGATTCCTATATACACAGCTTCCTTACCTCACCGGTGAATTCTCAATGCCCTGTGTGCTTCTGTCAAGGGTGTCTAACCCTGATTTCTCCCTAACGTGCGATCGTAAATGCCGGAGCGCCGCCAGATTCCGGAACAATGAGCGGTTTTTGTCTGCAATTGTTGCAGAGCCGTGTACCGGGCAAAAAGGTCTATCATGAACGAAGATGATTGTGGATCGGAGTTCGCGGCCTTAAACCAGCGGGAAACGGACTAGGCGTGTGGTGTTTTTAGATGAAATTTTGTCCTGGCCGCCTTTGGCCGCCTCGCCCGCAAAAATCCCTGCGCCATATTCCCGATATTCCGCAGGATTTTTCGGACGCTTCGGCTCAAATTCGACTGCTCCCTGAAATCCCTCAAAAAAACCCAACCATCTGGTCGGGCTCACGCATATTCGCGATTCAGGTACGTGTGCGTGGAGGTGCTCAGGTTGGCACGAACGACAGTCGAGTTGACGGCGGCAAGGTGGACATCCGTACCAGATGTCCGATAATACAGTTCAATGGGGATTGGCTCGCGGTCTCTGAGTTTGTGAAAAAATATGGGAACGGACTTTGACGCGGGGATTTTGGCCCCGATGCCCGGAAGAAAACCGAGTCATATCGGGAATATGGCGGAGGTTTTTTTCGGGGCAGCGGGGACAAAAGCATCCGTCCAAGTTCGTTCAGCTATTTTTTCACAAACTCTCTGACTTAAATAGAGAATGAGGTTGGTAATTTATGCGCATTGGAGTTACGACCGGTGGGGGGGACTGTGCTGGGTTAAATGCAGTGATCCGTGCCGTAGTAA
This sequence comes from Myxococcales bacterium, assembly GCA_013360285.1. Taxonomy (GTDB): domain Bacteria; phylum Myxococcota_A; class UBA9042; order JABWCM01; family JABWCM01; genus JABWCM01. The sequence goes on along the minus strand of JABWCM010000075.1, from coordinate 6,145 downwards.
AATCTGCAATATTGGAGCATCGAGACGAAGTAATAGGGATTGAGGACGGCTTTGACCAGTTTATTAGGCGTCAAGCTCCATCCGAGCTGACTCTTCACTCGGTTCGCGGAATTTTGGCCCGCGGCGGTACGATTCTCGGTACAACCAACAGGGGAAATCCGTTTCACTACGTGTTACCCGGAATGACCAAACCGACCGATTGCTCCGACTTGGTTGTTCGGCAGGTGCAACAGCTCGGGCTGGACGCGCTCATCGTGATCGGCGGAGATGGAACGATGAGCATCGCCTACGACCTATTTCGCAAAGGGCTCCCCCTCGTTGGCGTTCCCAAGACGATCGACAATGATCTCGGCGCTACCGACTACACTTTCGGATTTGATACCGCAGTCAACTTCGCAATGGACGCCTTGGACCGACTCCGGACAACAGCGGAAAGTCATGAACGGGTCATGATCCTCGAAGTGATGGGGCGATACGCGGGATGGATAGCGTTGCATACTGCGCTGGCCGGTGGGGCACATGCGTGTTTGATTCCGGAAATCGAATATGACCCGCAGCTTGTGGTGGACCGAATCCGTCGTTCTTTCGCCAAAGAAGGAAATTTCTATTTGATCGTGGTCGCAGAAGGTGCAAAACCGGCCGGCGGTGTACACTCTGTAGTTGAGCATGGAACCGCTACTCGGGCAGAAAGACTAGGTGGCGCCGGCGAGCAGTTGGCATCAGCCATTCAAAAGCACATCGACCAAGACATCCGGGTGACCGTATTGGGTCACCTTCAGCGAGGGGGCTCTCCTACATCTTTTGATCGAATTCTGGCCACTAGATTCGGCTACGAGGCGGTTCGCGCGGTTCACGCATCGAAATTTGGGCAAATGGTTGCTCTGAAGGGGCAGGATATCATCACCGTACCCATGGAATCGGCCATTGCCAAACTTCGACTGGTGGATCCCAAGTCTCCCGTGGTGTTGGCAGCACGGAGTATCGGTATTTGTTTTGGTGATGACGAATAACCTAATCTGTAAAAAGGGTTTAACGGATCAACACGAGGTAAACAATTGCTTCTGGAACGACGCCTTTTGGCCACATCAGTCCATCCGAAACCTCCCGTCCAGCATAGGCATGCCGTGGAATTGTCTCGGTTGCGCCTCTGGCCGATCCGACCCCAAACCGGTTCAACCAGGCACGTTTCTTTATTTCCGCTAATTTTCGAGAAAGCATCCACCGTGCCCAATTCTGCTGACATCTCAGAGAGGCTGTGAAAAAAGTTGGGGACGGACTTGGACACGAGGATTTTGGTCCCGATGCACGGAAAAAAACCGAGTCATATCAGGAATATGGCGCAGGGTTTTTCGGAACCAAGCCGACCCAAAGCCACCGTCCAGAGTCCGCGCAGCTATTTTTTCACAGCCTCAGAGGGTCAGCTTCGAGCCGGAAGTGACACAGAGAAGGCTAATTTAACGCTGAGTTTGCCTGGATCCGACTGAGGCACTATCGAGTATATGTCGCTCAGCACTCTCTCCCGCAATTTGGTGAAAATCTGAGCCAGTCGCCCTTGCTGGACGAGTGTTATAGAAGGTTGGCTGCCAGTTCGGCAAGAGGTGAGCGTTCTCCTTTTGCAAGGTTAACGTGAGCTGCAATTTTTTCTGACTTGAATCGCTGTGCCAGGTAAGTTAAGCCATTGTTGATACTATCCACGTACGGGTGGTCGATTTGGTAGGGGTCACCGGTGAACACCATTTTGGTGTTTTCACCGGCTCGGGTAAGGATTGTTTTGACTTCGTGGGGGGTCAAGTTCTGTGCTTCATCTACGATCATGTATTGTTGGGGAATCGAGCGTCCACGAATGTAAGTAAGCGGTTCGACTTCCAGCAAACCAGCTTCATGTAAGTGTTTGTAACTTTTGGGTTGGCGTTTTCCGTTACCCGCCAACGACAACAGAAACTCCACGTTGTCATGAATAGGTTGCATCCACGGTTTGAGTTTGTCCTCAACGCTACCCGGTAAGTAACCGATATCGCGTCCGAGGGGGAAGATAGGGCGGGATACCAGAACACGTCTAAATTGTGTTTCATCCGTAGCTTTGTGCAGTCCGGCGGCTAATGCAAGTAGCGTTTTTCCGGTCCCTGCCTTGCCGGTTAATGTAACGAGTTGGATCTCGTCACGGAGCAGAGCGTCCAGGGCGTAATGTTGTTCCTTGTTGCGCGGTTTGATGCCCCAAATCGGGTCCCGGAAGCTTTTGATCGGTTCGATTTTTGTTTTCTCGCCACAGATTCGGCCTAGAGCGGTTCTGGTTGGCCGCCCGGAGTCTCGCAGTAATATGTATTCGTTTGGAAAAAACTCCTGTGAGTGTCCTCTGAGAGCGTCGACGTCAAGTAATTTTACTGGCGTATCTGAAAAGATAGCGTCCACCTGTTCGGTGCTGACCAACAACTCGGTTGCACCAGGATACAACTCCTGAAGAGTAATTCCTCCCTTGTCGTAGTCGACTGCGGTGATTCCGATAGCATCGGCACGAATACGCAAATTCGTGTCCTTTGTAACGAAGATGACCGGTGTGTTCGGTTCACGTTCTTTGAGGTCCAATGCGACGGCCATAATCGAACTGTCAACCTGATGCGAAAGGCTCATTTCCGGTGGCAAACGTCTGGATGTCATGACCACCCGGAGTGTTCCGCCTGTTGGGATATCTACGCCATTCGCGAGGTTGCCAAGGCTCCGGAATCTGTCCAGAGTGCGACTAACCTCACGCGCATTTCTGCCCAACTCGCTGAGGTCCTTTTTGAACTGGTCGATTTCCTCAATGACATAGATCGGTATGCACACGTTGTTGTCTGCAAAACCGGTTATGGCTTGGGCATCATGAAGCAGTACGTTGGTATCTAACACGAAGTTCTTTTTCATCACGAACCTGTTCGGCACGTCGTTTTGACAAACGCCCCGTTTCAGAGTAACGGCATCTACTGGTTTCACTAGTCTTCGGCTGCGATCACCGACCCGTCGGCGCGTCGGGATCGTACTCCCAAAGCTGTGCTCGACTGGCAAAAAGCCCGCGTTCGCGCGGCTTTGGTTCGCGCACCCAGAATTCGCCAGCGTTTCTACGGTCTCGCTGCAAATCCATGCCGTGCACCAACGGCCCGACGCACACTAGTGCGTGCATACGGGCGTCGTCAAGCGATATACTCAAGCAAACTAGTGTCTGCCGAAACAGAACATTTCCTCCATTTCGTTTGCGGGGTAATGGTACGCAGTGCCCTTGAATCTACACACATGTCCAGGTATCTTGTTCCCATGCGCGACGAGAGAGAAAAAGTTCTAAAGCAGACTTCAAATCCCCGAAATCCTTGGGTTGCTTATGAAGTGGATTGGGATTCCGAGCCTCCGATGCAGGAAGTGGAGGTGTTTTTGGACAACTCGTCAGGCATTCTGAGCAAAAACGACAGTCCAGACATCCCGTTTACCTATAGTCTGAATCCATATCGCGGTTGTTACCACGCTTGCGCCTATTGCTACGCTAGACCTACCCATCAGTACCTTGATTTCGGAGCGGGCACGGATTTTGACCGACGACTCGTGGTAAAACCAAATGCTCCGGAGTTATTACGTCGCGAATTCGAGCGACCTAGTTGGAAGGGCGATGTGGTCGTCTTTTCTGGTGTCACCGATTGTTACCAGCCATTGGAGCGGCATTGGCAACTTACCCGCCGTTGTCTGGAGGTTTGCGTCGATTACCGTAATCCGGTGGGAATAATAACGAAAGGCACGTTGGTAGAACGCGATATTGACTTGTTTTCCGAACTGACAAAGAACGCGCATTGCACCGTCGCGGTCAGCTTACCGTTTTTGGACAAACACTCCGCCCGGTGTATTGAACCGAATGCGCCGTCGCCAATGCGAAGACTTCGCATCATTGAAACACTAACCGCGGCAGGTATTCCGGTGGCAATAAACGTAGCCCCCATTATTCCTGGTCTAAACGACCACGAAATTCCTGGAATCTTGAAGGCGGCACGGAATGCCGGTGCGCAGTTTGCCGGTAGGACGCTAATTCGGCTTCCAGGACCCGTAGCGACGGTGTTTGAAGAAAGGTTGCGTATTGCATTTCCACAAAGGGCAAAACGAATTATGGCTCGGATTGACGCGGTTCGTGGTGGAGATATACAGGAATCGCGGTATGGGCGACGAATGACAGGAACCGGAGACGCATGGCATGTGGTGGAAACTATGTTTGATCGGGTGGCCTCCAGTCTGGGATACAACTCCCTTCCAACCGCCCCGGGGGTCAGCACGTTTTGTCGCCCAACTGCCCAGCTAAGACTCTTTGACTGACCCCAATATCAGTAATTTAAGAGGTTTGATGCCCATTTGGTGCGGTTGCATGGCGCTGGTGAGTTGTTCGTTCGCAAGTTAGTCGCCGGTCAAGTCGGACATCTGTCGTTCTGGATCTGCCAACAGTAATTTGAGCGGTGATTGTTGGCGAAAACACCGCGATAGGTTGACCATAACCGGTTCGACTTCGTTATGATTTGGTGTTGTCGGTGACCTGACTCGGCATGAGTAATCGTTGTAAGAAAGGTAGGGTTTGCTCCACCATCTTCATGGACGGGTCGAGACGTTTTCCCAGTCCCTCCATTACAATGAAAGCTACGTTGATCAGGGTGAAAGCTGGCTCGCAGCGAATATTGTGTCGCCGAATAATACGAAACACTTGGGCGATCAGGAGACTAACCTGAATTTCACCCAGACTCTTAGAGTAGAAGTTTTGTATAAATGCGGCCACGTCACTCTCGTAGGCGTCATAATCCGAGCAGTGTTTTGTTGGACTCATTTCGAACATGATGCGTGCAACGGTTCGTCCATCGTTTTGGGTAATCGCAAAAAATAGTTCTGCGAGCGCCCGCCTACGCCGGTCATCAATTCGCCCAACCATTCCCAAGTCAATAAAAGTAACTTTAGGTCCGGCCTCAAGCAGGATGTTGCCGGGGTGGAGATCTGCATGAACAAAGCCATATTCAAAAATCATACGCAATACGGCATCTACGCCGATTCTTGCCAACTTGGACGCGTTAACATAGCTCAAGTCGTACTGATGTGACTTGATTCCGTGTATGAACTCCATGACGAGAACATCGGACGTGCACCACCTTCGATACAGCGTAGGAAATCTAACGTGCGGGACAGTTTGAAATTGCGCAGTAAATTCGTCGTTATTGTCGGCTTCTAAACGCAGATCCAGTTGATTCCGAATCGCATTGCAGAATTCCTGAACGCTTTCCACCGGCGCAAGTAAATTAGCGGTGGGAATCAGAGAGACGACCTTGGCCACTGCAATCATGATCTTTTCATCAAGTGCAACCGTTTTGCGTATATTCGGGCGCAACACCTTCACAGCCACTTCAACCTGTTCGTTTCGGAGGACGGCACGATGAACCTGCGCCACAGAAGCCGATGCAATCGGTGTCTCATCAATTTCTTCGAAAACAGATGATATTTCGCAATTCAGGGTATTCTCGACAGCTTCCTTGACATAAACGAAGGGGAATGGATCCACCTGGTCTTGAAGCAAGCGCAATTGGTCGACAATGTATTCCGGCAGCAGATCCGGCCGCGTGCTCATGATCTGGCCAACTTTGATGAATGTCGCCCCCAAATTCTGAAAATATCGCATTAGTACCCGACCGGTGAGTGTTCCGATCGCGCCGCGTCGCCCCATTGGCCCCGGAAAAATGAGAATCCAAGCCGAAGCGACAAAAAAATGTGCCGACGCCACTAAACTCCAGAAAATCAACTGTAGGACTCGGCCAATAATGGAAACCATGAAAAAATCACTTTCCTTAAAAGTGGCCCCCGAGTTTGTCGTATCCAACCGCGCTAAAGGACGGTCGATTGACCGTTCTCTCACTCCGGTAATGATTTGTTGGCCATACATGCGTTTCTCCCCCACCCGAGGCTCCGGGAGTCAACCCACGAGTATTGTCGGGTCTCGGTGTGTGGTGTTCTTCGATGAGTTCCACGTCCTTGCCGCCCCTGTCCGGCTCACCGGTAAACGTCCCTGCGCCATATTCCCGATATGACTCAGGATTTTTCCGGACGATCCGGCTCAAATTCGGCTGGCAAAAAATTCCCCTAAAAAACACCAGCCACCTAG
>JABWCM010000074.1 GCA_013360285.1 Myxococcales bacterium | reverse complement strand
GTAGACCGTTGCGAAGATAAACACCGGCAACGCGGGGAAAAACAAGAGTCCGATCGACCCGCTGGACGTCATGACCCCAAGCGAAAACTGTTCTGGGTACTTTCGGTTAACCAATACCGGATACAAGAGCGCCCCCAATGCGATAATCGTTACCCCGGATGCGCCGGTAAAGGTCGTGAAAAAGGCGCAAGTACAGACTGCGACGATCGCGAGGCCACCGGGCAACCAACCAAATAACGAGTCGGCGAGTTCCACAATACGTTTAGGTGTCTGGCTTCTCGCCATAAGGTAACCAGCGAAAGTAAACAACGGGATTGGCAACAAAAATGGCTTGTTCTGGAGGTCACCCATCATGACAAACACGTTCGTCATTTCGAGTGGGCGATCCATGAAGGAATAACTGGCCGCGGTTGCAAGAAAGATGACGGCAAAAAGCGGTGTGCCCACCAAGGCGAGAATAAGACAACCAACAAGAAGTAAGGCAAACATTCAGTTTTCTCCTCCTGCAGGCGAAATTTCGTCTTGATGTACCGATTTACCTAGAATACGAAACGTTCCGGCAACCGCAAAGTGGAGCGCCATGAGAGCAAAACCAATGACCATTGGCCACTTCCACAGCCGAGTCTGCCAGAACCAGCCCTCTTTACCGGGCACAAGTTGGTCGTCGATCGCGATAATTCCGCTCTGAATGAACTCGACGGCGACAATAGCAAGCCATATACACGCGAGCGAGGCTATCCAGGATGTGATACCATCCATTTTTGTTGAAATGTGGTGTGGCAGATACGGTGCAAGAGCGTCGATGCGAATATGGCGTAGTCGTCGTGTGGCGACGACTGCTCCGAACAACCCACAATAGAAAGTAGTGGAATAAATTGCCATATTTACGGCGCTTGCGTCCCACAGGTGCCACGCGAAATTGCGGTTTAGGATTTCCGTGAAGCTGAGTCCGACCGTCACTGCCAAGAGGATGGTCAGCACCACCGTTTCGAACGTGCTCAGCACACGAAAGTAAAGAAATTTAAGCATGTTGATTTAATCGGCTCGCATCTGAGAGGGTGTTCCATAAAGCTGAAATGTCCCCAAAAGGGCGCTTTTTGCCGCCTTGGCAACGTCACTCCTTGCGGAATATTCCCGATATTCCACAAGGAGTGCCGCTGCCAACGCAGCTAAAAATCGCCGTTTTTGGGGATGATTTCCCATTTATGGAACACCCTCTGAGGGTTTGTGAAAAAATAGCTGCGCGGCCTCTGGGCGGTGGCTTTGGGTCGGCTTGGTTCCGAAAAACCCTGCGCCATATTCCAGACTTCGGTTTTTGGGGCGCTATTGCCGGATAGCTGCCAGATGTTTCCGTGCTTCATCCAGGATTGACTGCTCGTATACCTTTCCAACCAGTGCACGTTCGGTATCAGCGGCGAGTTGTTTCCAAAGTCGTGTGTCCTCGTCTGTCGGCATCACGAATTCAATGCCTTTCTCTTTCAGCACTGCAAGGGATTTTGTGTTGTCGGCACGAACCTTTTTGATAAGAATTTTGTGCCATTTGTCGGCGACTTCCAAGACGGCCGTTTTGTCTTCGGCGGAAAGCCGGTCCCACGACTTTTGGGACACTACGGTTGCGCCAATTCCTAGAGAAAAAGGCTGGGCGGTCAAATACTTGGACTTACCAAACCACCGTAACGCGATCGCTGCGAGGGGAGAAGCGTAATAAGCGTTAATAAGACCGGTGTCGAGGTTTGGCAGAACATCCGGAACGCCAAGCGGAACTGGATTTGCACCAGCCTTTTCCAGAAAAATTTTGGCGATTGGGTCGACTGTCCACTGCCACATTTTCACTTTCTGCAAATCGCCGGGTTTTTTGACCGGAACAGTTGAGAACAAATAGACGAACCCGACGTCGCCCCAGCCGAGCAGCACAAATCCTTTATCGGCGAACTCTTTTTCGAGCCGCGTTTTCATTTTGTTACGCACGGTGTCGAGTTCGCGGTAGCCTTTATCGACGTCAGAACCATCAAATATTCCGGGGACTTGAAAAACCAACACGTTGGGTGAGATCCGGCTAAGGCCCACGCCGGTAATCGCGGCCCCGTCGACTTGACCGGAACGCATTTTTTGCACAACCAACTCTTCGTCTCCCTGCACGCCACTGCCGAAAAGTTTTATTTTCACTCTTCCCGTTGTTTTTTTCTCAATTTCGTCCGCCATTCCCTTAAAAACTTTGTCCCACGATGACCGTTCCGGAGCCAGAGTGGCAATTGTTAAGGTTTCCTGGCCGAACACTTGTTCCGTCGTGCTCGTGGCGAAAACAAACGCAGAAATCAGGCTCAGAGAAAAAATCGTCAAAAAACGACAAAAAAGTCGAGTAGATATTGTTACGTGAAAGGTGTTGGGGTTCATTTAATGTCTCTCTGCAGTGGATACCTTGTTAACAAAGCAACTGATGTTGTTAATTTTGTGGTGCGGTTTCCGGTTGTTTCAACCACTAGAATTGACTGTCGACGTTTTCCAGCCACCGTGATGCTTTGCGTCGGGCCAACTCATTTGCAAGTCGCTGGTCGGGCAGAATACCAGGTTCTGTGGCCACCACACTTTGCAGCGCAGCAACGTACGCGTCGCGATCCGGTCGGCCAATTGCGTGATAATATTTCGCCATCATTACGTTCGTCATGAGAAATTTTCCTTCCGTCAACTCAATCGCTTTTTGAAAATGAAACAACGCCTCGTCTGGGTTTCCGCCAAGTGCCGGGGGAACCGCCGCTGCCGCTACTCCCAACACCAGATGTGGACTGCCAAAGTAGATACGTTCGTTTAACTGGACCACTCGCCGTTGAATGTCGGTCACTTTTTCCATGTCCGCGATGGCCGCGGGATCATCAAGCTGGAGGTTGATAATGCCGATCCAGGCGTAACCAAACCAAAACAACGCTTCTGCATCGTCCTCATCCATGTCGTTTATGGCCTTACGAAGTTCGTCGCCGGTTCCAAACAGTTGTTCACGGATTCCATCGTGACGAAGTTCCAATGCGCGCAGAGCGTATTCCCGCGCACGTGTATAAAAATCAGTTCCGCGTGCCTGTAGCTTGTCATATTCCGCCCCGTAACGTTCTACTTGCTCCATTTCGTCTTCAACGAATCCGAAAACGTAAGTTGCAAAACTTTTGGACGCCATAAGCAATAACCGTTGGTTGTCTGGTACGACCTCCATCAAACCCTCAAATACCTTTAGATTTCCAAGAACAGTCGATTTTGCGAAATCTGGATCATGTTCTTTGTCGAAGGATGCTGACGCGGCATAAAACACATCGACAGTCTGATTTGCCGCCAATTTGGTGAAATTGCACCCATACAGCAGCCCAAAAAGAACACTGACGTAAAAGATACGGGTCAAACAGACCATACAAATCCTCGGATATTGGTGTCGCCCAAAGCCCTGTTTTGTGTGACGAAAATGACGCCCAACAAAGCTATTTTCGGTGCGCGCAGGCGCAGTGTACTCGACAGAATGGGTTTGAGGGGTAGTGTCGAAACATTGGCGTCGACACACAAATAGGAATTGTTACAATCTGGCTGCAATAAACGCAACAGCCTGTAATTCAATCAAAACATCAGGACTGTCGGCAGGGGAAACGCCACGATCATGAACCCGGATTTCTCACAAGCTTGAGGTGAAGACCCTCGATCAGCGAGCATCTTCAGGCGTGGTAGACTTCTTGTATCCTCAATATGGCGCTGCCATACATGCGGGCAAAAACTCTCACCATTTCCGAATTTGCTGGTGTTCCGGCACATTTGCCGACAAGCTCGAGAGAATTCCGGGTGAGTAATCCAAGGATGATGAGAAATGTGGGCGAATGTAACGCCGGTAGTTCAAAATGGTGTTCGAGTGAGTGTTTGTGGTCAGCGCTGGATCGATGTTGGTACCTTGTTGGCCACGGCACGCTCCCGTATCGTGGTGTGCGGTTTGCTCGTGCTCATGTTGGCGCACTGTGGGGTGGCAACCAAAGGACCGAGACGACCCTTGCCGCTTCCTTCGTCGAAGCCAACAAACGATTTGCTAAGTGGTCCGGCAGTGGGGACCGACATTCCTCCTGATGTTCTCGGAACGTTGCATGTTCAGACTGGCAACGGTACGTGGCGCACCATTCATTGGGAAAAAACCAGTCGGTCCATTGGAAAACCCAACGATGGGAGCCTGGTGGACGGTCGCGCAATTCCACTCGAGGGACCCGGCTGGATCCACGTTGGTGGAAACCCATTTGGTACAGATGAAACAGTGTTATTGGTCGCATGGGGTGTTGCGGAAGTGGGGCTACGGTATCCTGGTACAGTGCCGGTGGTTATCGGCGACCTAAGTGCCGAGTTTGGGGGGCCGCTGAGTCCCCACAATTCCCATCAAAGTGGTAGAGACGCCGATATCGGATATTTTGCGGCGGGGAATCGGCCTCTGCGACGGTTTCAGGGGATGAATGCTGAGTCATTGGATGCGGAAAAAACGTGGTATCTTTTGGAACGGTTGCTGCTTACGGGGCAGATACAATATCTCTTTATTCACTATGATTTGCAGAAGTTGTTGTATGACGCGGCTCATGATTCTGGTTGGCATCCGCAAGACCTGACGAGCATTTTTCAGTACCCGAACGGAAAGTCCAGCCGTACCGGAATTGTGCGACATTCACCTGGTCACGCTGACCACTTTCATGTGCGATTTCGTTGCCCTGCCGGCGATGACGAGTGTGTGCCTTGAGGAGCTATGGACACGATTTTGCTTATCAGCGCGGTTGATCCGAGTCGGTCTCCAATCGTCGCCGCCCTGGAAGGAGAATACGACGTGGTTCGCCGGTCGCCGGATATGCATCCAATCGAGTACCGCACGATGGCGCTCGACGGAATCATTTTGGAAATTTCTGATGGACTACCGGTTATCGCTGCGATTAGGCGCCTCAGTCGTACCTCAGCGGTCGATGGCACACCATTGTTGATAGTGGTTGATTCTGCTCGCGTTGCATTGTTGCATCAAACACCGGAGATTTACGACTTCATCATCAAACCATTTGCAAATGATGAACTGCGGTTACGCCTGTCGCGAATGATCACGGGATTTCGCGGTAGCGCAAAACCCGGATGTCTGGAAGCAAACGGGTTGCGGTTATTGCTTGATGAACATCAAGCTTATGTTGATGAACGTCCTGTTAATTTAACACTGCGGGAGTTCGCGCTCCTTCGACATCTCGTGTCGCACCGGGGGCGCGCCTTTGACCGAGACCAACTCGTTTCGGCGGTGTGGGGATTTGACTATGAGGGTGGAAGTCGCACCGTTGATATTCACATAAGGAGGCTTCGAATTAAACTAGGCGACAGAATTGGCGCATTTTTACAAACCGTTCATGGCGTTGGATATCGATTTCGCGACAAAGAGCTTGGATGATGTCCAGTACGCAGAAAAAGAGCCCTTTGGGGCATTCCGGTTTTGATTTAAGCCCGTTCTGGCCACGGGGGCCGAAAGGATTCGGTCATTTGGTATTTTGTTTCGCGTGCGCGGGCGCCAAAACGCCATTCGTTACACAACTATTTGACAATATGGCAAGAACCTGACAACCTAACGCGCTGTTTTTTGAGCGTCGACTGCGCTCCACATAGCTTACACGTATTAATTGGAAACTCTATATTGATGAATCGGAGCGATGCTCGCAAGTAGGGTGTTTGCTCAAAACACGGAGGAACACATGAACCGAAGATACCGGCTGCTTGTCGCTTTGTGCGGCGTGACCGCCTTTTTGCTGACCGGATGTCCCGATGACAGCGACGACAGTACTTCAGACACCGGAGGTAGCGATATAACCACTACCGATGTCGCCTCAACCGATGTTGACGAGCAGGACGTGAATCCTCCCGAGGATACGTCGAACCCGGATCCGGATGTCAAAGATGAAGATGTAAAGACGTGCCAATGTGAGACCAACGCAGATTGTACGGACGCTTTTGTTGACCTGGACGTGTGCAAGATTGCGGTGTGCGACACGCAAACCTGTCAGTGTGTTGTTGGTAACCAGAAAGACTTCGCACTGTGCGATGACGGCGACCAATGCACCTCGGACTCCGTGTGCAGTGGCGGCGTCTGTGGTGGTGGCACATCCAAGGTGTGCGACGATGGAAACCCGTGCACAGCAGATAGTTGTGGGGAGAACGGCACATGTATTTTCGAAGCAAACACCGCGGCCTGTGACGACAGCAACTCTTGTACATCGAATGATGTGTGCACAGACGGCAAATGTATTGGCGCAGTCGACGAAACGGCTTGTGGCTGTGAGACCGACGCGGATTGTGTTGCTTTGGACGACGGCAATCTGTGCAACGGCACTTTGCATTGTGTAGAGGGAGCGTGTCAGCTCGATTCAGCGTCGGTTGTCGTTTGTGATCCGTCCGTCGGGGGCGCCTGTACGATGACAGAGTGCAATCCCGCCACGGGCGCTTGTGAAACCGCTGCGGCATCGGACGGTTCCGGTTGCAGCGACGGTAACTTTTGTACACAGGGCGATGTGTGTCAAAGTGGCGAATGTGTGGGTGGTGCCAGCGCCTGTGATTGTGTTGCTACATCGGACTGCGGCATCTTCGAAGACGGCAATCTGTGTAACGGTACGTTGGTATGCCAAGCCGGCAAATGTATTGTGGGTGCGCAAACCGTAGTTAAGTGTGAAGTTAGTAGCCAGTTGTGTAAAGTTAATGTGTGCAATCCGGAGACCGGCACCTGTGGCGAAACGAACGCCGCAAATGGCGCAACCTGCGATGATTCCAATGCGTGCACCACGGGAACAAAGTGTAACGCCGGTGTGTGTGGTGGCGGATCGACTACTGCGTGCGATGACAACAATCCGTGTACCGACGATTCGTGTGATCCAGCGACCGGGTGTTCCAATGCCAATAACGAAGCGGCCTGTGACGACGGAAGCGCGTGCACGGTAGACGACAAATGTTCCCAGGGCGGTTGCGTACCCGGTGCAGCTCTCGGCTGTGATGACAGCAACCCGTGTACAGATGATAGTTGCGACCCGGCCGTTGGATGTGTTCATGCAAGTAATCAAGCGGTATGTGACGATGGCAATGCCTGTACTTCGGGTGATATCTGCGCAGAAAACGTGTGCACAGGACCAGAAAATGTGGTGTGTGATGATTCCAATCCCTGCACCACGGACAGTTGCGATATCGCAACCGGGTGTGTGTTCACGCCGACATCGGGCGATCCATGCGACGACGGCAATTTCTGCACCGTCGACGATGCTTGTGACAACGGAACTTGTGGTGGGAACGGATTCCTCGACTGCGACGATAACAACTCGTGTACAAATGACTCATGCAATCCAGCATCCGGGTGCGTCAACGTGTCGGGTGCCGGCGCTTGTGATGACGGCAACCCCTGTACCGTTAACGACAAATGCCAAAATTCGGCATGTGTAGGTGGCGGGTTGAAAGATTGTAACGACGGCAATCCCTGCACGGCCGACGCTTGTGACCCCGCGTTGGGCTGTACGAACACCAACGACAATCTGGCAACTTGTGACGACGGGCAATCCTGTAATGGCGTTGACGCGTGTCAAGGTGGACAGTGTATTGGAGCGGTGTGCACATGTGCTTCCAATGCCGATTGTCCCGACAACGGAAACCTATGTGATGGCGTACCAAGCTGCGATCTGGTGGCAAAAACCTGCAAAACCACCCCACCCGTAGTGTGTGACGGCAGCGCCAATACCGCTTGCATGAAAAATACGTGTCAGGCGGCCACCGGCGCATGTGCGATGGCCAATGTGGCAGACGGTGCCTTCTGTGATGACGGCGATTTCTGTACGATCGATGACCAATGTGCTGGAGGTACTTGTGGCGGTGCGGCCGTTGTCTGTGATGACGACAATTTGTGTACGACAGATAGTTGTAATGCCGCTTCAGGTGCTTGTTTGTTTGCGGCAGTGGCCAACGGGGCAGCGTGTGTAGACGATGGCGACGAATGCACATCGGAAGGTGTTTGTCTTAACTTACAGTGTACCGGACAAGAAAACCTATGCGGCGATTCGGATTGTTGCGTAGCCAAGGAGGAGCCGGGTTGTAATGATCCGGCATGTGAAGAGTGTGTGTGTGCGTTCGACGCGTTTTGTTGCGACACCGCGTGGGATGACATTTGTGTAGGCGAAGCAGGAGTGGAGTGTTTTGATTCCTGCGGGTGCGAAGGTCCGCCGGTTGACGAGTCATGTTGTGTTCCCAAAGAGGTTCCCGGGTGTGACGATGCCGACTGCATGAATTGTGTGTGTGCTTTTGACGATTTCTGTTGCACGACAGCTTGGGATGACACCTGCGTTGGCGAAGCAACTGCGGAGTGTGGTGATATTTGTGGATGTGAGCTGCCTCCGGGAGGGTGCTGCCTTCCTGGTGACGGTGGCCCAGGTTGCGCCGATGAGCCGGAATGTGAAGATTGTGTATGCAACTTGGATGCGTTTTGCTGTGATACCGCGTGGGATCAGTTGTGCGCCAACTGTGCACTTGGCATTGCGTGTGGCGATCCACAAGACCCTTCCGTGACCTGCGGTGATACCTGTATTTGTCTTCCCGACGAGCCGGAACCGGATTGTTGTATTGCGGGTGCTGAACCTGGATGTGCAATCGTAGAGTGCGCCGACTGTGTATGTGCAAATGACCCCGTTTGTTGTGACCAAATGTGGGATGACTTGTGTGCCGAACAGGCGGTGTTGGATTGTCCCGAGGAATGTAATTGCGCCATACCCGGTGATGATTGTTGCGAGGCACACGAAACTCCCGGCTGCGGCGATGCCGTTTGTCAGGACTGTGTGTGTACGTTGGATACGTTCTGCTGCGACACGGCATGGGATGACATCTGTGTGGGAGAAGCCGGCAATGAATGCGGCGATTCTTGCTCCTGCGGAGGTCCGGGTCCCGGTGGCGTTTGTTGTACCGCGAGCGACACACCCGGTTGCGAAGATCCCGCGTGTCAGGACTGTGTTTGCACCTTGGATGCCTTCTGCTGTGATACGGCGTGGGATGATGTGTGTGTAGAAGAAGCGTCGGTCGACTGCAACGATGCCTGCAATTGTGATGGTGGGACGCCGCCGGGAGGCGCGTGCTGTACCGCGAGCGAAGACCCCGGTTGCGAAGATCCCGCATGTCAAGACTGTGTTTGCGGCTTGGATCCGTTCTGTTGCGATACGGCGTGGGACGACATTTGTGTAGAAGAGGCTTCGGTCGATTGCAACGATGACTGCAATTGTGATGGCGGGACCGGTCCCGGGAGCGCATGTTGTGAACCCGGTGATGCCGCCGGTTGCGGTGATGCCACCTGTGAGGGGTGTGTTTGTGTTGTGGATGACTTTTGCTGCGACGTTGCCTGGGACCAAACCTGCGCCGATGTTGCTCTCGGGGAGTGTACCGAAAGTTGTATTTGCGAACCGGGTGGCGACGGACCCTGTTGTGCTGCGTCGGAGGCTCCGGGTTGTGTCGATGCCGCGTGTGAAACCTGTGTTTGTACCCTAGACACATTTTGTTGTGACACATCGTGGGATGACATTTGTGTTGATGAGGCAACCGTCGATTGTGGGGCCGAGTGCGGCTGTACAGGCGGTGGTGGGGGAGATAGTCCCAACTGCACGGAAATTCTCGATTGTTTTGTCGAATGCACAACGCAGGCCTGTGCCGACGCGTGCATCGCCGCCGGCGATTTGGCGTCTCAACAGGCCTTCGTCAACTGGTTTTTGTGTCTCGACAATTCGGGTTGTCTTGAAGCGACCACTCAGGCCGAGTTTGATGCCTGTTTACAAGCCAATTGCCTGGAAGAGACCATTACCTGCGTAGACGATCTGTAGCTCTTCGGCTGACCTGCTCCAAGGGGGGAGCGCCTTCGTAAATTGCCTTCATCATCGCCGGAAATAGCCCGGAATTTTCATGAGCCTGCGGGCTTACACGCCGAAACGCCAACGGATTTGGGGACGGTGAGCTTCTTTTGCCCGCAGGCAGGATCTCATTCTGTCTGTTGGGGACAAAACGGGTCACCATGTCCGAAGTTGGTCATGGGTCGGCGTTCATAGCCTCACGCTTGTGTGAATTCTGGATAGCTAAGTTAGCGACGCCGTTGTTTGGTTCGCCTTCGGTGGTGTTTCTTAGCTTTGGGTGGTGTTGCGTTGCGATCTGCCGTTGGTTCCTCGGCCTGATCTAACTTTTTTGTTCCCGTATGTTTGTATTGATGTTCCGCCGTAATCGATGACGGTTCGGGTGAAGCGACAATTCCGTGATCCAGAGCGAGCGTTGCCCAGTTTTCGTATGCCTCAGCACCTTCGGCGTAAGACTGCACGTGAAGTCGCAAAAGGCAGAGTGCCATGGGGAAAACCGAATCTCTTAATACAGTACGTGTGCGCCCAGGTCGACTGGGTATGGGCTCCGCAAGCATGTGTTGTACGAGATCCACAATGGCGCGCATTCTGCTACGCAGACGTGTCGGCATGTGCATTCGTATTCCAACTGCACGAAACCATTCGTCAAAAACACTGCCCCACTCGCGATATGGATTCCCCTTGAGTCCAGAAAAATGGATGCCGACAGGAAAAAATAACGTCGTCAGAAGAAAATCGCGAGGCACCCCGCCGTTGATGGTTGCCAGACGATCCAATCCCGACAAGAAACGATAGTATGGCGTTTTTTCAAAGGGGACGTCGCGGTCGGCGGCGCGGATAAACGCGTACACCTCCGGCAAAACGCTTTCCATTACACCGAATTGGATCATTGCGGAAAAAGCTTTGGCAGCGTACGCGGATTCGGCAAGCCGAAAAATTTCTTCGGTTACACGAGGGGGAGGGCACAGTGTGATATCCCGGGAATATTCCCGCATTGCCCGCTGGGTCGCTGCTTCAATGGTGAAACCAAGCCGAGAGCAGAATTTGATCGCACGAAGAATACGAACCGGATCTTCTTGTAACCGCACGAATGGGTCGCCAATGGTTCGTAATTGTTTATTTGCGAGGTCGGGTTGACCGTTTACGTGATCGATTACGGTGCGTGCTATCGGGTCGTAAAACAAGCCATTAACAGTAAAATCCCGAGATTTTGCATCCTGTTCAGGTGTACCGAATAGATTTGTTCTTTCAATCACTTCTTCGGCGTCCATCTCGTTGTTACCCAACGCAATGGAACCGCGGCCTCGGAAAGTGGCTACCTCGAGAATCTTCGGACCGAAATAAACATGCGCCAATTTGAATCGACGTCCGATAATTTGGCAGTTGCGAAACAATTTACGGATTTGTTTGGGGGTTGCGCCTGTTGCAATGTCGAAATCCTTCGGCGTTGTGCCAAGCAACAGATCGCGTACACAGCCACCCACGAGGTAGGTCACGTGACCGGCTCGTTGCAGATCGGCGACAACGGACAAGGCGTCTTTGTCTATACGGTCGTGTGGTAGGGTTGTGGGCTTTGAAATCAACCGCATTGGCTGCACGAAAGGAGTAAAGGAACGTCAACTTCGGACTAAGGGGTTATTTAAGGAAATACTGGAAACATCCATCCGCACTACGCCGATATGTGTGCTTCATAATCGGGTTGCCGCGAAAATCATCAAACAGCATATCGTAACCCACAAATTCTTACTCTCGCATCCGGTAGAGTCCTATCTTAATTCAACATCGCTGACCGTTTTGGCGTCGTACCTATGTCGGCCGTGGCATCTAAAACCGCATGCGACCCAAAAACTGTATCACTTGCATAAAAGGTCGTAAACGGTCGCATGTGGCGATTGTTGTGACCGGCGCCGGATTCGGTCTCTATGGACATCCATTATATACGCTGTTTTTTGGGAAAGATAAGGAGTGGGTTGCGGCAGTGGCGCCCCGGCTCCGTGCCCGTCGACACCGAACCATTTCCCTCTGCCGCCGTCTTGAAGCTTCCGCCGCGGCCGCGAACCCTTCCGCCGCCGTCTTGAAGCTTCCGCCGCGGCCGCGAACCCTTCCGCCGCCGTCTTGAAGCTTCCGCCGCGGGCCTGAAAATATTTCCTCAATGACGAAGGGCACTTACAATGCGTCGTTCGGCCCATTTTGGGGCATCAAAAGCCATCGATCGCTGGAAGGTAGCATTTTCGCGGCGTCGGAGGGTTTCCATTCCGCGGCGGAAGCTTCCAGACGGCGGCGGAAGCTAAAAGGGGGATCTTTATCTTACCAAAGTGGCTTTTTCATCAAACAATGCAGGCGAATCAATGGTTCGCAGCGCTTTCGGAACGAATTTGGGACCGGTATTGGCGAATAAAAACCACAAACAAAAGGAGACAATCAACGTTGGGACAAACCGTCTCGGTACTGCAAAAACAGGATTCTCAAAATTAAAGCCGCTCCGTTGGATGCCGCTCCGTTGGATGCCGCAAAAGAGGAACAGCAATGGTAGCCCCTGAAGGGGTGTCGGCTTTGGCCTCAAACATGGTGACTCCGTACAGTTCTTCGAGCCGTTCTTTGGTCAACACCCGTGTGGGGGAGCCCTGTGCCTCAATTCGCCCATCTTTTACCAGTAGAGCCCAACTGCAAGCCTGTGTGGGCAACCACGGATCGTGGCTGATCACAATTGTCGCAAGCCTATCGGTGTATGACAATGTTGCGAGTTTCTCGTAAAGCGCGACTTGGTGACGTAAGTCCAGTCCCGCTGCGGGTTCGTCCAGCAACAAGATCCGCGGTTGTTGTGCGAGCGCACGGGCGATGATCGCTCTTTTTCGTTCGCCGCCGGAACATTCGTGAAAAGTTTTGTTCGCCAAATGGAGCACATCCATTTCTTTCATGGCCGACACAACGATGTCGTAATCCGCCGCGTTGTCAAAGAGAGATCGCCGTCGATGTGGCGTCCTTCCCAGCATAACCACTTCAGCAATGGTGAATGGGAAAGCGATATCGGAGTGCTGGGAAACCACCGCGATGATCTTGGCTTTCTCCGTTTTTTTCCAGGTCTGGAGTCGGACCCGATTCAAAAGAACTTCTCCCGAAAATGGCGTTAAATGACCAATCAATAGCTTTAAAAGAGTTGTTTTGCCGCCGCCGTTTGGACCTAGCACCGCAATAAAATCTCCCGATGCGCAAACAAGATCGATGTCGTGGCACACCGGTGACTCGGCGTTGTATCCCCCGGAAACCTTGAGAGATTCAAGAATGATGGGGGGGGCGGGCCTCACGCGTTTGAACCCCGGGTTAGGGTTTTGTCACGCAATAATAACCACACAAACGTAGGTCCACCGACAAACGCCGTGATCAGACCAACAGGAGCTTCCGTCAGCAGCCAGGGGAACATCCATCGCGCCAAAAAATCACAAATCACAAGAAAACCAGCACCCGCCAGTGCGGACAAGGGAATCAACAATCGGTGATCCGATCCAAAAACTAGCCGTAACGCGTGGGGAACGATGAGGCCGATAAAACCCAACAGACCAGTAATGCTCACAGCCGCCCCAACCAGAATCGAACTGACAACAAAAATCCGCCGCCGGATTCGTTCCAGATCTACACCGAGATTCGTCGCCCCTTCGTCACCAAGGCTTACTACGTTCAGTTCCCGGCCGCAGAAAAACAAAAAGATCGTCCCGAATAAGGTAATCCCCCACGATATTCCCAGTTCGGTCCACGTGATTCGGTCGAGCGACAACGATCCCATCAGCCACAGGAGCATTTCCTGCGCCTTGGTCGATTGGACAGCCATTTTCAAAAACATGATTACAGCGGACGCAAAAAAGTTAAATACGACGCCGATTAGTAAGATACGGTAGGCTGATAATCGCCCATAACCTACCGATAACCCATACACGATGAGAAGCGACAACACCGCCCCGCCGAAGGCGCCAAACGGCAACAATGGAATCCATACCCCCGCAATCACAGTCGAGCTTAGCCCCATGGACAACAGGATCGTAGCGCCGAGTGCAGCTCCGCCACTTGTCCCCAAAATAAACGGATCGGCCAGCGGATTTTGCATCAGTGCCTGGAAAGCGGTTCCTACGACCGATAGTGAAGCGCCGACGGATGCAGCCAGTACCACTCGCGGAATTCTTTCCTGTACCAGTACGATTCTGTCAAAGTTTGGGCTGGTTGTACCCCACAATGCTTGTGTTAAATTAATCTCTGTTGGTCCCCACAAAATCGCCATCACCATCGCGGTAACGACCGCTGCCAAAAATACGGCGCATATGCCGATAACCCGCATACGGGTTACAAGACGGAATTCGAATTTGTGGCCAGTGGTCGATAACATCGATTAGGGAGACTCCGTATGTATTGCTACAATCGCATCCAGGTCAAAGCCGGCTTGTCCGTTTGAACCTTTGCCCAATCGGTCCGTGACCTGTATGTATCGGATACGCTCCAGCCCGATGGACTGAAGATCGAACGCGTCGCCACCCGCCGCGGATAGGTCGCGGGGGTCGATGTGGTTGGAAGTCGAAGCATACACCGGCGTAATACCCGCGCAGCCCTGCCATGGTGGGTGTTCGGCACACGGAAAGGTTTCAAACAGAATCCCGTCCTCACTGACGGCAACGGTGGCAGGTTCAACGTACACCTGGTTTTCCGAACCAGCCACAGCAAACGGATTTTCGAAAACCACGAAGTCCGGGCCGGGCCCATCGTACACAAACGCACCCATTTTGATGATCACCGACCCTTGTTTGCCGAGTGACAAAACGTCCAGTCCGCCGTAGTTCAGTCCTCCTCCTTCTGGAACACCAAGAATAACGTCAGGTAATTTGTCTTGCCCGAACCCGGCTCCGCTTCCGGGCTCAAACGATACAATGGAAGAAATAAAAAGACTCGAATCAAGGGGGCTCCACTGGGTCTCCGTGGTAGGGTCGGACTCAAACGTGGCAATAGTTTGTTCCGATTCGTCACAGGAAACGACCGTTCCAAACACAATGAGGGTCGTTTGGAACCACATCGGTACGCGGAGAACCGATTTTGTTAATATAGCATTGCTGTGTAAAAATTTTGTGAACAAGTTAGTAACTTACCGAAGTGTATGACGAGTGCCGTCGTTGATGCTGCGCACCGGCCCGTGCCGGTGGTGTTCTGTCCTTCATTTCCCTTGGCTGGTGTGTCGTTGGTTGATCATTTCGTTTCAAATGCCTCGGGGTGTATTGTTTTGGCAAGGATCAGCAATCCCTGCACCAGTCTGGGTCCAGGGCGCAATAGCGAGGTATCAGCAAGATGGACGATTTGTTTGCGTTTCACCGCCGGAATGTCAACCCAGCGTTCCCACTGTAGTGCAAAGTCAGCCGCGGCGACTGTCTCAGAGCCCATGGATGTATCGATAATCACGTCCGGCAATGCTGCGGCCACTGCTTCTGGTGACCAAGTAGGATAAGCCAGTTTTGCGCCGGCGGCGATGTTGATTCCACCTGCGAGTGTGATCAACTCATCGACAAAGGTATGGGGACCCGCAATGACCATTGGGCGGTGGCCAAACAATACCACGACACGGCGGCGTTGGGTTTGCTGAACCCGGGCTGCGACGTCCGCAAGGCCAGCATCCAACTGTGTAACCAACTCGTCGCCCTGTTTTTTGTTGCCAATCAGGGTTGCGATAGACTGGATCGCCGAACGAGTGTCGGCCAGTGTTTCCATGGGAAAAAGGTGGACGGCAATGCCTGCGTCGGACAAACGTGTCGCGACACCGTCAGCCGCGGTATTTTTTGTTCCGATGACCAGGTCGGGTCGCTGAGAAACAATGGCTTCAAAACTCGGATCGATAAACCCGCCGATTTTGGGCAACGCGAGCGCATCGGCCGGGTAGTCGCAGAAACGTGTTACCGCGATAACGCGAGGGCCGGCGCCCAGGGCGAACAATACTTCGGTAATATTGGGAGACAGAGAGACGATTCTATTTGAAATTGCTGGACTTTTTGACAATGAGTCGGCAATCGGCGACGTGCAGCCCAACCACATCCAAAAACACCCAATCACACACACCAGAGTTTGTATGATCGGTTCACGATATATGAATCGACCATACTTTGGGTGCCCCGGACTCGGTCGCGTGGCACGGACCTCAGCCCTCATTGGGCGTCGTGCGCCCGAACTGATTGCTGTTTTCCGAATCGAAAGTCTCCGGGCTGCAATCATAGTATTATCTCTTTGATTTCACCAGTCTTCAGGTCTAAAATCGCTACGCCATTATGTAAGTTAAGCGTAACATAAGCAAGCGAGTGGCCGTCAGAGTGAACAAACGTGGCGTCCCATGGTGCCGAACCGACCGGAAATATCGCAAATGGTAAGGTGGACCCATATCCCGGGATGTGGACCCGTTGCAGGTTGTTTCCGCCGCTATTGACGATCCACAGTGAATCTCCAAACGAGTAGATTCTGTTGTTAACAGGACCGGTTGCCACTATTCCTGCATGAACACCGGGTTCGTCTTGGCGCAAATCCAACGCAGTTACGGAGTTCGCGACGCTTAGCAACACAAACACGTCCGGAGATTCCCCGGGCCGGACTGCGATGCTGATGGGTCCTTCGAGGTCTTTGGTCAAACCAACGTCAATGGGGTTGCCGACCAATTCGTCAGTAACCGGATCCAGTCGAAAAATCAGATTTGAATTAAAGCTTGCGGCCAAGATGAATCCGTCCGGGTGCCAATGAACTGCCATCGTGTCATTTCCGGATGTGTCGCGAATAACAATCGGATTGTCGGTGCCGCGAACCAAAGAATTGTTGACTAGGTCGACTTTGAATACGGTCGCGGAAAGTCCGCTTCCGATATAGGCCGCGGTTTGGTCTCCCGTCACCGCAATACTTCCCGGGCCACCAATGATCGGGTTCATTGCGGATGCCGGTATCGGGATCGAAGTCGACGGGTGGGTTCCGGAAAACAAGTCGTCTTCCGTAAACCGATCCAGTGCACCGGGTCCGCGTGCGGTATGGTGTCCTGTTGCCAAGTCAACGTGGGTTTCACCCGTGCACACGACAAGAACTTCGGAGCCAAGAGACGTAATAAATTGCGGGTTTTTGGCCGAAGTAGAAACTTTGTTGGTGAAATTCGTTGTTTTTGTATCGATGACCGTAATAAATCCCTGTCCAAATGATAGCTGCGACGGAATGAACTGTGTATTGGTTACGACCAAATGCGAACTCCCGGGGGTTGTTACCAACGCCACACCGGCCGGGTGATCAAACCAAGTAGACGGGCTGATTTGGTTCGATTCAGTTTCCTGTGAGCACGCGCAAAGGCAAAGAACAACCATTGCAGAAACAACGAAAAGTTGCCGTCTCCATCTGTTTTGCGGCGGTAGTCTCGTTAACATTACGGTCCCAATACCTTCTGGATGGCGCCTGTGTTGCCGTCTAAAACCAAGACGGTGTTTGAGCTGTTGCCGGAAACGAACAATCGATTGGTTGGCTGGTGCCATGCAACAGACATCGGATTGGTTTGGGGGTCCAACGTGGCAAATTCTGGGTCGATGGCGCCGGTTTTTAGGTCGATTCGTGCCACATAATCGGGGTTTCCCGACTCAAATGGGGATGCAACAGTAACATAAGCTGCGTCGTCAAGGACGCTCAGGCGATTGGGATAAGATCCAACGTCCGCTATCCACTGTGTTCCTTC
Organism: Myxococcales bacterium; assembly: GCA_013360285.1. Classification (GTDB taxonomy): domain Bacteria; phylum Myxococcota_A; class UBA9042; order JABWCM01; family JABWCM01; genus JABWCM01. Next base: position 19,472 of record JABWCM010000074.1, on the reverse strand, counting down.
GGTCGGTGAGATCCGAACGACGGACTGGGATACAGCGTTCAGCAATACTACGTAGTTCTCGTAGGGTTCCGGAAAACTGGGACCGGTGAACGATTCTTCGGCGTCGACTTTGGTGGAAACCGGTTCGCCTATGATTGTGCCGGTAGTCGAATCCCACCACTGGAGGGTGCCGGAGTTAAAATCGGTAACCAGAAGGTGGTTGTCAGGTGACCTGCCCACATAAATCAAATGGTTGAACCCGTCTTCCGGAGTTGCCAGCCATGGAGTCGTTGGGTTGGAGGCAAAAGTACAGGTGACCGTGTCTATGACATATACCTGAGGTCCCGTTCCAGAACCCACAAACAAATGGTTGGTGTTTGGGAGAGTGATCAGGCTTCCCGGAAAACCCGACAAAGAACCCGGTTCCGGAACAGCGAATTCGATGTTTCCATCCATTCGGTTCGCGGCAGTCAGGTTGTTTTTGTGGATCATTGCTACGCCACTTTTCCCTGTGCCGAAAAACAACCCGGTTTCCAAATCGTAAACACTTGGGCCGCTCATGCTCACGTACACCACGTTGCCGTCGTGTGTAACAAATTGTGGGTTGGTCTGCGGCAGTTCGATCCGGTTTTTCACCTCCAACGTGGTGGCATCCACTACCGAGAGCCAACCCACTCCGGGTGTGAAGCTGGGGTCCAGATTTGCATTGGTTACCACCACCAGGTCATCAATCACGATGACTCCATAAGGAGAGGCGAAGGAAGCGTCCGGGAGGCCAGCCCGTGCCATCGACAACGGTGTGCAGGCCGACAACGCACCGCTATCCGGAATGGTTAAGTCATGGCCTCCGTCAAATTCGAACAAATCCCAATCGTTGGCGACAACATCTTCGGTGCCAACATCAGTTGCCTGTGACTTTTCGTCAGCAGACGAACCGCATCCGGCATTGAGTGTGGTAAAGAGTCCGAGCCACCCCATTACGACTACCCAAGAGCCCAAGTTCCGTGCCGTTATGTTATTCGTTGTAATTGGTAAATGAGTCTTTTGAGATGCCATTGTTGTGCCTACATAGTAAAGGTGAGCGAACCTAAGACCGACAAACCGGACAGAGGTTGTTGTAGTGAGTCGACTGCGTCTTGTTTGTTGAGAAGATTGTGTGCGGAAAGGCTGGCGGTCAGTCGTGGTGTTGGCCGGGCGTGCACCGCCGCACCCAACATCCACCGCGCTTCCTCCCGTAGTTGTTCGAAACGATCCAGGGTTATGTCCGACTGCCAGTGGGCGTCCGCAACCATTTCAATATAAGGGTGCGTAAAAGTAATTTTGCAATAGATCTGGTGTGCGCTGCGGGCGGGTAATCTTAGCCCAGAGTCGACAAAACGTGCATCGGTGAGGGTATAGGTTGACTGCCATCGTAAAAATGGCCAGGGATGGACGCTGACTTCTGCCTCAACCCCAAAGTTACGTGCTTGTTTGCTGTCGTCGGCTTCAATGACAAACGCCGTTTTTGGCAAAAAGAGGATGAGATTTTGGATAGCGAGAAAAAAGCCGGTTGCGCGAATCGAGAGCCAGTCGTTGCGAAATTCGGCCCCCACGTCAACAGACCATGCGTTTTCTGGTTGTAATGAAGGATTTCCGCGTAAGTTTCCGGAATCATAGTACAACTCAGAAAAGCTTGGAACTCGGTAGGAGCGCCCGGCGTTTGCCGTGAAAACCAACGAGTTATGCGGAGATACAACCAGTCCAATTTTCCCAAGCGGCACCGGTGAAAATCCTTCGGTGATATCAAGGCGTCCTGAAAGGATGATCCGGAGCACATCCCCCATCAATTCGATTTCATTGAGGATTGCTATGCCTCCGGAATTGCGAGTCGGTTGTTGAATGGCACCGGACCGAGACACAGTTGCCCATTCGACGGTCCCCTCCAGGCGTCCCTGAAGCAGCCACGAGTTGGTAAGATAAGCATCCCATTGGGAAAACGCACCAACAGCGTGGGATACACTCTGGTTGGAGATTGCAGGGGGCACAAATGGTGCCGGATCGGAAAATCGAAATCGGTCGAAACGATGCCAAAGCTGGGAATTTTGAGAGACATCGGGGTGACCGACCTGGTGTGACAGCGCTCGTAATAGCAGAACATTATTAATATTTTCTTGATCGGCAAACAATGATGGAAACTGCTCTACGCCCGGCGAGCCGCGTTTGGAAGCGCTGAAATGATTGATCACCTCTAAGGTGTGGCCTTCGGAGACCTCGGCGGAGAGGCGTAGGGTGGCCTGGCCGGCACGCACGGCATTGTTTTTTTGGATTCGTTCGTTCCCGTTGCTGTCGACAAAGGGAAAATCGCCGGCGGACTGAAGCAAAGACGCGCTTCCCACCCAGCCGGCCACGCCGGACGTGTTGCTGACAAGGGTGTTGACGAAACCCGTACCAAATGACCCGCCGCCGGCACTGACCCGTACTACCGGTTCTGTTGACGGTTCGTGTGACATAAACCGCAGCGCGCCTCCGATGGCGTTTGCTCCAAAGATCGAGGATCCGCCTCGGTAGACTTCCATTTTTCCTGTTGAAGAAAGTGGAAGCATTGAAAGGTCGACTCCACCCCCTATTGACGGGTTTAGGGGAACGTCGTCGAGCAAAATCAGCGCCTGCTGATTGTCTGTGCCGCGTACTGAAATCGTGGCAGGACGACCGATGCCGGACCCAGAAACGCGAGTTTGAAGGCCGGGAATGCCGCGAAGGAGGTCGGACGCTTTAATGGGCCCAGGATGGACTGGTGAAGGGCTGATGACCGATGCGGATGCTGATGTGTCACGTTCCGGTGACTCAGGCTGGTTGTCCTGAATCACGATGGGGTCAACATCAAGGTCGTGGGGTTCTTCGGAATGTTGATTGGGGTGTGGTTCGGCTTGTGACGTGGCGCACCACAGCACGTAGACCAGCACACAAAGCAAGCCACGCATAGATCGTCTCTTTCGACCGAAGAGTCTCTCTTAAAATTAGCGGCAGTTGTGGTTTATTTACTTGTGCAGGGGCTCAAAACAAACACAACTTTGCGAGCAGGTCTCCTGACTTACGACTCCGAGTCGACGACGGAACAACGTCATCAACTTACGATTTGGTCGCCTTCCCGATCAACGAATCCTATTGGGATCAGTGGCTTCTGTCCTTCTTGTGCTGAAGGAGAGACCAAAATCGTGCAATATCCGAAGCAATTCGTATTCTTGCTTGTCGTTTACAGTGGCGGGACCGCGCAGGACTCACACCTGCTTCCCTTGGGGCCTAACGTATTACCGAATTGATACAAACCGCTTTGCCCTTTCACTCGCGCCATTCAAACTGTAACGCGCTTGTGTTTTAGGATGCAAGGGAATTGATTCACCGCTCATCTGCGGTCGGTGGTGTAGGTTAGCTCGGATTTCTCGCGATCTTGGGCTCGGGAGCGTCAAGACGGCAGCAGATTTGGGCATAGTGGGCCATTTTTGCCCGAGAGCGTTGCATCGCCCTGTTGACGACAAAGACCTGCTATGCCCGAGGATGCTCGCGAATCGGCGCTCGTAGCTGCGAATTGGTGTGATATTCGACTTGGTGGTTCTTTTCTATAACTCTCGGAGTTTGCGGATAATTCGTTCTTTCCGGGCAGCATAATCATCGGTTGGATGATTTGCACCGCGAATCTCATCAAGAAGATCTCGTTCAATCATTGCCAACTTGATCCGCGACTCTTCGTGGGTTTGACCGCGGTACTGAAGTTTGCTGGAAGCGGGTTCCGTTATTCCGAAACGCATCCTCATAAAATGTTCTTCCGAAGGCGGCAGGTCGGCTTTTGTTAGAGCTGTGCGAAGATCACGAGCTGTGGTTTGGGTTGTGGTCGTTGTTGTTCCGGTTCGTCGAGTCGTACTCACAGGTATCCTCCGTTGGAAAAAAACTGCGTGCAGCATACGGCACTGCCCGTGACTCGGCAAAAAAAGACCTAAGAAAAAATTGGTTTCGCATAATCTCAACAGTCTCCGACTGTTGCCGATTTGCATCGGTACACAAGTTTCTGAAAACCCCCAGCGCCGCCAAACAACCACGGCCATCGTGTTGTCGACAAAGTTACGTACCTGCATCTTTCGCACTGATATCCAGCTTTTTTAATAGATATTCGAGCGATTTTCGATGAATGCCTCCTCGTCTCGCCGCTTCAGAGATATTTCCGCCGCAATCCGATAAAAGACGCCGCCAATAGACGTTTTCGAAAGAGTCGATCATCCGCATCTTCGCGTCTTTGAAGGGCAGGTTGTAGTTCACTCGAACAGATGATTCTGTTTCGTCGTCGGCGCCCGGCACGGCATCTTTTGCGTTGTTATCACCGTGTGCGAACGGAGTGTGGATAAATCTTGTCTCCAACTTGCCTCCATCGGACAGGAGCATGGCCCGCTCGATATAATTTCGCAGCTCACGAACGTTTCCGGGCCATTGGTGCCGCTGTAACTTAGTCATGGTTTCGTATGAAACCCGGGCGGTCGAATCTCCGCCGCTCAGTGTTTGAAGGAAGTGGTTGATTAAGATAGGAATGTCGCCGGCTCTGTGGCGCAAGGGTGGCAGCACGATTTTGATTACGGCGAGCCGAAAATAGAGATCTTCGCGAAAGTTTCCCGCCTGTACTTCTTTGGCGAGGTTTCGGTTGGTTGCCGCGATGATACGAACATCGACCTGGTTTCTGCGATTGGAGCCGACCGGTTTTACCTCTCGCTTTTCCAGCGCCCGGAGCAATTTGGGCTGCATTTCTAGGCTTAATTCGCCGATTTCGTCAATAAATAGCGTTCCACCATGTGCCTCTTGCAGTGCGCCGATCCGATCCGACGTGGCGCCGGTAAATGCGCCCTTGACGTGACCAAATAATTCCGACTCCATGAGTTCCTCGGGAACAGCACTGCAATCGAAAATAACGAACGGTTGGCTGGCGCGTTTGCTGTGCGAGTGTAAGGCTTCGGCGACAAGTTCTTTTCCGGTTCCACTTTCTCCCTCCACAAGTGCGGTGACATCAGTTGGTGCAATTTTGGCCAAAAGTGCGAAGATCTCTCTCATCTCCAGGCTGTCGCCAATCATGCCCCCAAATCGCCCATCTCGGGCCAAAGCGACCTCAACTGTGCTGTCTTCAATGTTGAACAGGAGTTCGGATGCGCCGAAACGAATCGTAGCTTCGCGGGGCAGATATGCTTCAATGACTCGAATTCCGTTAACAAATAGGCCGTTTTTGCTTTCCAAGTCGCGTATTTTGTGTCCGTTTCGGTCGATTTCTATCTTTGCGTGGTGTCGCGACACGGTTTTGGACTCTATCACCACGTCACAATCCACAGCGCTCCCAAGATACGTGAGTCGACGTTCCACGATGTGGTCGTGGAATTTTCCGTCAGCTCGGACTTCACGAAGGCGGTACTTTCGAAAAGTTAAGGAGTCAGGCGCTAACATAAGTTGGGTCGGAGGATTCGTGTCGTAAGTCATCGGGTCATAACTCCAGCGTTCCCAGTTGTGTAGTATCACCGGCAACAATTTTAAACGTTTTGCTCAGACGTGCGCCGTCTTGCCCAATAATTTCTAGGTTGTGTGTACCCGGCGCCAGCGAAAGCGAAACAATGTTGGAATTTCCGTTGGAAACGGTGATTCCGTCGATAGCAACCCGTGCACTGGCCGGAAAATACCTGAAACGTACTTCCCCGGTTTCAACTGACTGCAACGTAATTCGCACCGTCTTCGGCCCGTCTGGGCGAATTCGGAAACGTTGTTCCTGGAATCCGACCGCTTCGGCCCGTCCGTCAATGGGTGTGGTGTTGGTTTCCACGATCAAACGGTGGGGCAAAGGGAACGGACCCTTTCCCGCCAACCAAATCTGCGTGTTGGCAGGGTTTCCCTCGATCTGTATTGTCCGCGGCAAAGAATTTGTGTTTGCGGGGAGTTCAGCCTCGTTGGCAACGTAATCTCGGTCCGGGTCTCTCCGTTCGTTTCGAGCGGTTTCTTCAAGCGGCGGCCGAAATTTCGACGACGGCAGTTCCAATGCCGTCACCGTGGGGTGAGGGTGGGACAATCCGAATCCGATAGGATCCACCATTCGTCCCATTTTTTGCGTTGCGGAATTTGGCTGTCTGTCTGGGGTGGGCTGAAGGTAAACCGCTACCGCAAGCGTTACGATCAGAAAACCCAGGGCACCTGCCAACGTACTCCAATGGTCCTGGTGTTTTAAGTGAGCGGATGGTTCATCAATATGAGCGGAATGACCGCTGCTTGGGAACCGGCCTTCGGTGCTTTGCCCCACAGGGTGGGCAGATTGGTTTAAGTTTCCGGGTTTCAGGTGTCCGCTTGCGGTGGGCGTAATACCGGAGGCGCTCGGCGTGGCAGTTTGGTCAACGTCGCGGATGTCTAGTTGTTGGAGCAGGGCATCGTCCAAAGATAAGGGAGTGGATGTTGCCAATTCGTCAAGCAACCCCGACACCACCGATCCCAGGTCCTGAGCCGTTACTACCGTTTTCGTGGCATGTAATAGTTCCTGAATTTTCCGGCCCAGGGCTTCGGCACTTTCCGGTCGCTCGTTGGGATCTTTTCGAAGACAGAGATGTACCAAATCGGCGGCTGCAACTGGAATGTCTGGACGCAGTTGCCGCAATGGTTCGGGCTCTACGTTACGAATTTTGTCAAGTGTGGCGAGGTCAGTGTCTCCATCAAACGGGCGTTTACCCGATAGCATCTCATAGGCCACAATTCCTAATGAAAACAGATCACTACGGCGATCCAGTGGCTTTCCTGTGGCTTGTTCCGGCGACATGTATTGGAATTTGCCATGTATTGCGCCGGTAACCGAATTGCTGAGTTTACTTCGTGCCTTCGCGACGCCAAAATCCACTAACTTAACCGCGCCGTGGCGGGAGACCATGATGTTGGATGGGCTGATATCCCGGTGGATGATCCCCAGCGGTTCCCCCCTCTCGTCCGTGCGAGTATGAGCGTATGCCAACCCGTCACTAACCTGGGCGATAATATACAATACGAGGCCAAACGGAACGGTTTTGTTTGTAATGCGTAACGCACGCACCAATTCTCGCAAGTCACATCCGTCTACGTGTTCCATTGCGATATAATATTGGCCATCGACTTGGCCCATATCGAAAACCTGGGCGATGTTTCCGTGGTTCAAGCCGACTACAAGGCGCCCTTCATCGAGAAATCGTTCAACAAAATCGGGTTCAGTTGCGAGATGGGGGAGGATTTTCTTGATGACGACGGTTTTCTGGAAACCGGCTGCTCCTTGGATGCGAGCGAGCCACACCTCTCCCATCCCACCGGTGGCGATCCGAGAAATAAGCTCGTACCGTCCGATGAGTTTGGGTGATCCGATGGTTGGTACACGATTTGGGGTTATCTGAGCCACACAGCACCGTCACGGTTCGGGGCACAACCGACTCCACAACGAAAGATGACAGCGGACTGACAACAGCGCAACTCACTCTCGTTCCCGTGTTTCATTTTTCTCGATTGAATCTTTGGGGCGGCTTGGCTCCGAAAAACCCTGCGCCATATTCCCGATATGACTCGGGTTTTTCAAAACCAATCCGCCGCCAAATCCACGCCCACAGTCCGCGCCCATATTTTTTCCCAAACTCAGAGGGTCAGCGGAAACGAGGTTACAAATGACACGAACCGTCGATTGATGGTCTGCTGGGTGTATTGAAATAACGGACTGGCGCGTGGTAAGGTGAGCGCCTTGTTGCTGCTCTGGCGCAGCACTATTGACGTTCAATTTCCAGGGGATGTACATCGGGCATAAATTTCGGCAATTTATCGGCTCTGTGACGGAATTTTAGAGGGTGTTTAAATATTTATCCTCGGCGAGCGGGTCTACGGTCGTAAGTAGGCCGTAGGCACGCAGGATGAATAGTAAGACCCTCTGAGAGCCCGAGTTACAATTCTGGTAGGTTTGAACCAACGTTCGACGTATAGCAAATATCCGGGGTAGGTGTTTTTTCGCTGCCTTCCGGTGTTCAGTGGTGCCGCCCGGCACCACGTGACTGTTTTTACTATCTCCCTAATTCCGTTTACGGGTCAACTTTGCCCCTTGGGGCAGTTCTTTGTGGCTCATGTCCAATAAGGTTGAGGAATTTATTTGTTATCGTTGTCTTGAAAGCTTTACGCTTTCGGCCGACGAACTTCACGCAAACAATGGACAGGTGATCTGTCCGAAGTGTGGTAGCGGCCAGTCCGACGATGTTCTGGGTTCGGGAGAGACCCAACAAGGAAAGGACGAAGAGTTACCTTTTGACGATGAATTTTCCAGTACCCTTATAACGAGTATTCCCCCCGATGTTTTGGACGCCGTTGCAAACAATGCTGCGTTATCGGTATCCGATCCCCTTGGCACGGACCCCGTGCGGGGGAGCGACGGATCGAACGGGGGTACCGCCAACTTTGGGTCACTGATCACTTCCACGTCGTTACCGCCTCTGGATCCGCACGGTGTTAACTGGAAGCTGAAGACTCCCATTGGAATCACGTACAACTTTTTCGGTATTGACGCTGTTTTGAACTGGTCTCAGTCGAAAAAAGACCTCTCAGGCATGGCGGTGACCATTGATGGGCAGTCCGAGTGGCGTGATTTCAGCGATTTTCGTCGGCGACTGCGGACCGCAAGTGATCCGATTGCTGCGTTTCACGAAGCGGTGCGACCGGGAGAACCCGTTCCCGTGGTGCCTGATCCGGTTGTCGTTCCGGCAGTCGCCTTGGACGTGGTGACACCATCAAATCGTCCACGCACCAATGTGTTGGCGCAGGAGCCGACAAGTTCAAAAGATACAAAAATTTCCAAAAAAGTGCCGTCTGCGAAAGCAGGTTTAACAGAATCCGTCGGGAATAAGAGTCAGCCGGGCGAAATGCCCAAGAAAACAACACCTGATAAGAGTGCGGGTGGCAGTCTTTTTAAGGATGGTGGAAAAAGCGCCAACGGGCAAGGTGGCGCGGTTCCTTCGTCTTCACTTCCCACTTCTTCGACAAGCCGTACTCCTGGTAGCTTTACATTTCGTGTTGAGGCACAGCCACAGAAAAAGCCCAGCCGGGGTTTTGCGTTCACGCTTGGTTTTATTTTAGGGGGGGCAGTGGTGTTCGGTTTGTGGTTCTTCGACATATTGGATCGTTTGCCGATTGCAAAATGAGGTCAGTTATTTGGAGGTTCGTTGCCCACGTTGCGACGCTACGCACCAGGTAGACCGAAATGCGCTGATTAAAGGCGATCAGCGTGTGGTTTGTGCCAACTGCTCAACTGCGTATCGTGTTCGAGTTAAAACCTCGTCTTCTCATCCGCTTGCTCCGCCGCTTCTTCTGAAATCTGCACCAACACGTGAAACCGCTGATTGGTATTTGCGCCAACGGGATGGAACGGTTTTTAAGTTTTCGACTTTGTCCGAACTAAAAGCGTGGGTCGCTCGAGGAGTTGTTCATATCGAAGACCAGGTTAGTCGTGGTGGTACGAAGTGGCGGCGACTTCGGGACGTTCCCGAGTTTGCGGGTCTGTTTTTGCGGGTTTCACAGGGAAAATCCCCAGCGCTGGAGTTGGAAGTAGCCCAAATTGAAGAAGAACGCCGCGCATCGTCGCGGCTTTCCCCGCTTCCTGTGCCGCCGCCGTTGCCAACCCTGGTTCACAACGAACCATTCGTTGACTTGCCTCCAAGGCAGAATTCGCGTGTGACGAAGATCGTTCCGCCGCCAATTCCGCCGATGGAGCCCGACTTGACCGAAGACGCGGTGCCGGCTCAAGTTCCGCGTATCAACCCCCATTCGGTTGTTTCAACGATTTCTTTGCCGGCCGAACCGCCGGCTGAAGTAGAGGATGTGCCCGCGGCAATGGAAGTTTCGGATCCGGTTACGTCCGTAGTCGAACCGTATCCACGTGCCGTCGCTGTGTCGGCGGTCGGTCAGGCCTTTCCTGAACCGCGGTTTGTTGCCGAGTCTGATTCGGCGTTAAAAAAGGCGTTTCGTCCTGAATCCGATAACTTAGATCCATTTGTTGTACAAAGTGAGCAGCATAATGCCAACAAACGCAGAGTTCCTGTTTGGCTTGTTATGATGCTCCTTCTTGCTGTTGGGTTGGCTGCTGGTTGGTGGCTTCGGGACAGCGCTACGGTGGTGCCGCCGCAGTCATCAAGCCCATCAAGCATTGTGCCGGCGGCCGGTGGCAACAGCACTTTGTCGGCGAGTCCCACGGAAACCGAGGAGCACGAGGGTGTCGTTGCGGCTCATGTCGAAGTTCGACCCTCTGATATCGTAGCCGCACCCTCCGCCGTAGATGCCGCTGACGGTAGCCCGGCAAGTCCTTTGGGCACTATAAACATCGGACCAGGTGTAGATGAGGCGAAACAAAACAATGGGGATGCTTCTGTTGTCAATCCGGATAAGTCACAGGGAGTTCCTGAGGCGCCGGCGGCTGTTGCCGAGCGCCAACCATCCGCGGATTCGAAGACCACTGTGGTTGGCGATGTCGCGGCGTTCGTTGAAAATAACAAGACTGATAAAACTGAAACAAATGTGCCGAAAGACTCCGCAAATCAACCAGCAAAGACGGACAATACTGAAAAAGTGGTACAAGAAGCCAAAACTACAAAACCGTCTGATGATGATGAGTCATCGTATTCCTATGACGCGTTAATGAAAAAGGGGAACTCTATGTTGGCGTCACAACCCCAGGCAGCGTTGACGTACTTTCAAAAGGCCAGCCGAAAATCGCCATCTGTTGAACCTCTTGCTAAGATTGGATACGCATATCTTAATTTAGGACGCTTAGATGATGCCATTGCCGCCTTTGATGTCGCTTTGAGACGCAACGAAAGGTATGCCGCAAGCCACATCGGGATGGCGCGTGCACTAGCCAGATCCGGAAGACGTTCGGACGCACGAACCCATTATGAACGGTATCTGGAAATCAATCCGACCGGGTCGCAGGCCGAAGAAGCCCGGCGCGGTTTGCAATAGGTGAACGGCGACTCCATAGAGGGATTCGGCGCTGTTGTAAGAAATTCAGTGGGCATTATTCATCATCTGTGCCGGCGGTGTCGGAACCGTGGGTCTTGATCCAACCCGACAACACGTCGATGAGCTGTTCAGCCTGCTTCATGCTTGAGATATTAAACTTGCTCTGTTGCCGGTAAGCGCCGTTAAATTTCTTATATCGGCGAACAGATACCTTAAGCGGGCCGTATTCGCCGGACTTACGGTCGAGATCCTGATAAAGAAATGCAATCGTTGTCCAGGCGCCGCGCGACAAGATGGCTTTGTCAATTTCTTTGGTCGTGATTTGTCCGTTATCTTCGTACTGTGCTGTAATGTCGTCGATTGTTTCCATCGTATTTCCTCAAACCCGTTTGCGGTGGGGGTGTAGGCTACGTAAATCCGTAGCACTTGTCACTCGATAAGTGGTTTGGGATCGGTTGTTCATCTTTGGACTGCGGGGCGTTTGTGGGAAAAATTGGCAACAAAATCAATGATCTGCCTGAGGGCGCGCCGGTTCGTGCCCTCAAACAGTATTTTGGATTTGAAGAGTTTCGTCCCGGACAGCAGGAAGTGGTTGAAGCGGTACTGCGGGGCGGGCCGGTGGTCGCGGTGATGCCTACGGGCGCGGGTAAGTCGTTATGTTACCAGCTTCCCGCGGTGATATCGGAAAAGACGGTGCTAGTCGTTTCTCCACTCATCTCGCTCATGAAGGACCAGGTCGATGCGCTGGTGGCCAGAAATATTCCCGCGACGTATATCAATAGCCAATTGAATTCCCATGAACGACATGTTCGTCTGGAAAACGCCAAAGAAGGAAAATATCGGCTGATATACGTTGCTCCAGAGCGATTTCGTCACGACAATTTTGTCGAAAATTTGAAACGTGTCCCGTTGGGTGGAATGGCGATTGATGAAGCTCACTGTATTTCGCAGTGGGGGCACGATTTTCGCCCGGACTACCTTAAATTATCTGAAGTGATTTCAAAATTAGCTATCCCGCAGGTTTGCGCAACGACGGCAACCGCGACTCCGGAGGTACTTGACGACATCTCGCGTGCGTTGGCCTTGGAAAATCCGCAGGTGTTTGTTTATGGCTTTCGCCGCCGAAATTTGGTGCTGCGGGTGATACCGATCGTGCGGATGCGAGACAAAGTCGACCACGTAGTCGACCTGGCTCAGCACGTAGCCGGTAGTGGCATAGTTTATGCCGCAACTCGCAAACACGTAGAAGAAATCGCATGTGCTCTGCTGGCACGTGGACTAACCTGCGACAACTACCACGCCGGAATGGATGAATCGGACCGGGACAAAGCCCAAGATCGTTTTATGAATGGTGATAGCCGTATCATGGTTGCCACCAACGCCTTTGGAATGGGTATCGACAAACATGATGTCCGGTTCGTGGTTCACTATGACCTTCCGGGCTCGGTCGAGGCTTATTACCAAGAAGCCGGTCGCGCTGGTAGAGACGGTGCTCTATCGGAATGCGTCATTTTGTTCAGCTATGCGGATGTTAAAATCCACGAGTTTTTTATTTCACGATTTGGTGTGGATAACCCGGATGCCGACCCGAGACAGGTGGAGATTCGACGGCACCTTGAGAAAACAAAACTCAAGAGAATGGTTCGATATTGTTACGCCGAGGGTTGCCGCCACGTGGAGATTTTGGGGTATTTTGGCGACAAAGAGCGTGCGGAAGTGCCGTGTTCGGTTTGCGACAACTGCCAGGCCGAGATGAAAGCTACGATGCCACGCTGGGCGCGAGCCCGGGTCAACACGGAGCCGGTCGCGCGTACGAAACGCCGAGAAACATCTACTAAGTTACCTGTTCGTGTTCAAGATCGTCAGCGATCAGGGAGTGAACTCGACCACGAGCAAACGATTACTTTGCAGAAAATACTGAGTGCGGTCGCCCGCAGTCGAGGGAGGCTGAATACGAAAGACTTAATTGCACTGATGTGCGGTGTTTCTCAAAATTTGCCTATTGACCTCCAAAATAGCCGTAGTTTTGGTGTCATGAGTGGGGCTCCGCCTCAAAACCTGCAGAACGTCTTGCTTGAACTCACCGAGCAGGGTGTTTTGTATCGTAGTGCGCGGGATTGTCTGGAGTTGACCCATTTGGGTGTTGCGGTCATGCGTGGGGAAAAACGGCTCGGCTTAACCAATCCGGATCTGTTGATACATCGAGTTGGTTCGGGAGAGCTATCCCAAACAAAAGACGGTGGAGAGTTGGGGGTGCAGGACGCTATGTTACTGGACTTGCTAAAAAAGACGCGTATTGAAGCAGCCAAAGAAGATGGCGTTCCCGCATTTGTCGTTGCACACAACTCCTTGCTCGTACGACTGGCGCAAATCAAACCCGTTTCACCCGAGCAGTTGTTGGCGGTTAAAGGAATAGGACCGGTGCTGGCGCGGCGATATGGAAATCGGTTTATCGAGACCATTCGGGATTTTCTGCACAGTCAGGGGAACGATCGAGAAGGTATCTCGTAATACCATTCGGATATCCAAAAAGCGTTTTCTTCTGCATCGTGTGATCACGACCACGCACGGATGTTTCTCAGATGGTAATGCTGTTTGTCTTTGGTTGATTCACATAAACCTTTGACTACCGGGGTGCTGCGCGGGTAGTTTACGCCCGCGATTTGGGATTTGTGTAACGCAGACAGGTGACCCATGCTTCGATATGCTGCGGACCGGAAAACTCTTGTGTATATGTTAATTACTACTGTGTTATTGGTGTACCAGTGGTCACTTAACTATTTTGTCCCGTGGCTTGTGTTTTTGTCATGCGTTATGGGTGTTACCGTTTCAGTCATCGCACACAATCACAACCATTTGGGTGTGTTCCGATCAAAGAACCTCAATCGACTCATGGATTATTGGTTAACGTTGTTTTATGGGTTTCCGGCATTCGGCTGGATACCGACTCACAACATGAACCACCACAAAGAAAACAATCGAGCCAGAGATTACACCGTCACTTGGAGATTCACGGAATCAAACAACTTGTTGACTCTTTTGACCTATCCGACAATCAGTGGATTTTATCAGCAAAAGCCTATCCGTGATTATTTGCGGCTTCAGTGGTCGACAAACCGCGGACGATTTTGGTTCTATATTTCGCAATACATTCTTCTTGGGCTGTTTGTCGCGGCCGCACTGGTGATCGATTGGCGTAAAGCGCTGTTACTCATCGTTTTGCCACAGCAGGTTGCGCTATTCTCGGTTCTGATCTTCAATTATGTCCAGCATGTCCACTGCGATGAAGAGTCCGACATCAACCACTCGCGGAACATTGTTGGGTGGGGGTTGAATGCTTTGTTGCTGAACAATGGGTTTCATACGATTCACCACATGAAACCCGGCTTACACTGGAGCGAAACACCGAAAGCGCACGCTGAACTTGTAGCACCGCGGATTGACCCATCGTTAAATGAGCGGAGTTTCTGGTGGTTTATCATCCGTGCATACGTGTTAAGTTTGGTTATTCCGTCGCTAAAAACTCAGTCGATGCGCGTCAGACGGCTTGCTGCGACGACGTAAACAGGGTATTTCCACCACACTTTCGGCTAAGACGGCCGATTCGACGGCATTTCAGGGCTTCCCAGGTGAATCCTTGTGAATGCCGTCTTCGTTAAGGTTTGGTGCAATCGCCTAGGTGGCTGGTGTTTTTTGGGGAATTTTTGGCCAGCCGAATTTCATCCGGATCGTCCGGAAAAATCCTGAGTCATATCGGGAGTATGGCGCAGGGATTTTTTACGGGCGAGACGGCCAAAGACGGCCAGGACAAAAATTTCATCAAAAACACCAGTCACCTAGGTCGACGCATGCCATCCCGCAGCATATTCCGCCTTTTGTGGAACTAACATAACATGCAATGCCGTCGTCCGGTGTGATGGTGGCGCACGCACGTGAGTCGCCGCAGTGCTCCGCGTTATCGCAAAACACATCAATACATGCGGGTGTTTGTGTTGCTTTTCCGGTAGTTGCGCTCACTTTGCGGACGCAACGGTAACTTTGCGCCGGGAGTTGGCCCACTTCGGCCACGTCCCATGGAATGAACGTGACCCGGTATCTACATTGGGCCATGTATTGGGCCAACACGCAGTATCCCGTGTCATCGTTTTCGCAAGCCAACGTGCTTTCGCGGTGTAATTGCTCACGGCCACACACTAATGCCGACCCCAAACAATAAACATTGATTTCAGGAATCGCCGAATTTGCGACCAGAGTCCATATTCCGTAAGCAAACGGTGAAATGTGGCCTGGGTGTCC
This sequence comes from Myxococcales bacterium, assembly GCA_013360285.1. Taxonomy (GTDB): domain Bacteria; phylum Myxococcota_A; class UBA9042; order JABWCM01; family JABWCM01; genus JABWCM01. The sequence goes on along the minus strand of JABWCM010000074.1, from coordinate 4,205 downwards.
TGGAGGTGGGCTTAGAACATCGGGAACGGGTATCAGATCACCGCCTAGTGTCAACGTATGGCTGACTTCCCAGCCTGCACAGTGTTTACCCACCAATTCGAGGTCAATCGGTGGCGCGAGGGTGTCACTGGTGTCATCCGTGGTTGGCGAGTCGCTTGCGACCATCTCGTTATTATCCCCTGATGTGTCTTGGGCAGAGTTGCTTACGATGTCGGTCACTGTTTCCGCTTCGTAGAGATAGTCGGATGGGTGGTGATCCTGCTGTATGGTGTCAACACTGTTATCCGTTGCGCCCGTTGACGCCGGTTCGGAGGAATTGCATGCCGACAAGGCGGCATAAAGGATGGCAATGCGCGCCGCCCTGCGGTGGAGCACAAGGGTTGCGGAAAACCCTCCATTACCGCCGGCATATTGGACCGTTTGTTGTCGGCAAATGGAATGTAAATCGTTACCGGTTACGTTGGTTTCGGATTGTCTGACGGATCTCCGCATGTTCCTTCCGATCAATGGGATAGGGTAGGGCGAGAAAAATGGCGATGACGTTGCATACAACGGGAACGGCAACGTAAAGAAGGGTCAAAACCGACAAAACTTGTGGAGACTGAGGCATATTTGGCACGTACCCAACGGAATCAAGGATCGGAAGCGCCAATCCTACTCCGAGAGCAGCCGACATTTTTTTCGAGATGGACCACAAACCCATGTATTGACCTTCGCGGCGTTGGCCGGTCATCATTTCGTCGTAGTCCAACACGTCCGCTTGCATTGATGATGGTATTGCCACCACTGCCGCCGCAGCTAGTCCGCATGCGACAACAATAAGACCGTAGCCCAGTTCATCGCCGGCACGAAGCAGCGGCACCAGTGAGAACGGCAACGTATTGACCGCCATTGCGAAAAGCCACGTTGTTTTTTTTCCGAGTTTATTGGAAAGACGAACCCAAAATGGGAGGCACACCACTCCGGTAACGAAGTAAGATAACAAGTAGACGGGAATCTTGTCCGACTTGAGGACATAAGTAACATAGTACGGCAAGAGGGTTGCCGGCAATGTACTACCGAACGCGCTAACTGTATAACTTAGCAACAGAATACGAAACGGGCGGTTCTTGAGAACGTGGGCGGCGGACTTCGCGGTGATGGACTCAACTTGGCGTACCGGATTGGTGCGTTCTCGCACGAATATCGCGCAAGTCCAGCAGGTGATGATCACTGCCGGGCCATAAACCGCAGCAAACCAGAAATAACGATCACGTTCACCCTGGTGCGTGTCGGCAAAGCCCATCAGCGTCGCGATGGCGGGAGGAGATGCCACCGCAAGCAGCGTACCAAGAAACAACAGTGCTTCTCGGATCCCAAGAATTGTCGTCCGTTCGTCGTATTCTTCCGATAGTTCGAGTCCCAGCGACTCGTAGGGAACAGTTACAGCGGTCCACGCCGAAAACAATAAGAATACCGAAATAATAAGCCAAATTGTGGCACCAAACTGCCCCAAGTGGCTTGGGGGTGCATATAGCATTAGTATGGCGATTCCCAGTGGTATTGAGCCATAGGCGATATACGGTCGTCGTCGCCCCCATTGAAAACGGGTTCGATCCGAAAGAACCCCCATCAATGGGTCGGTAACCGCGTCAAAAGTCCGAACGGCAAGAAAGACTGCACCAAAAACCGACACGTTGACGCCGACTACGTCGGTGTAGAACTTGGGGATATAAATGAAAATCGGCAATCCGACCGCTGCGAGCGCGAACGCAGGAGCCGCATAAGACAATCGCTGACTCCAACTCAGTCGTTGCGGTATAGTTCGCGTCATACATCTATCACCGCTAATTTACCAAATGCGTACACCAACCAGTGCTGGGAGAGAATGCGCTTGATTATGCCGGGCGTCGAGAACCGTGTTTCTTAGGTTTAAACATCCAGATCAGTTAGCGAGGCGCTTTTATCTATCGGATGCTTTTACCCCCCGAGTTCTACGCGTACTAGTGAGATAAGTCGTTGCAGTGCATGTTCTACTACGGACGTGTCCGGGTGACGAACGATGGCATACCCTTCGCCTTCATATGTGGCGCCTTGCGGCATGCCGGGTTTGGGCAACCGGGCTTCAACCACCAGATGACCTATTTCCCGTTGGGCTTGGTCCAGTCCGTGTACTGCAATGACGTTCCCTCGTCCCTGTCCGCGAAAGAATGCGGCCCCGGCTGCGTATTTACGGGCAGGAGGAGTAAATTGCTCATAAACCATTAGATTGGACCATAGTCGGTAAAAATCGACATCATGGGCGTAGGAATTCAAGGTCACGATTTGTGCACCGGGTGGTCGCGCGGCAACCTCAGAAATGGCAATCGAGCCATTGGGGCGGCGAAACCACTCCATATGACTCAACCCGGTGCCCATTCCCAATGCGGTCAATGCGGCTCGTGCATCTTTACGAATCGCCTGGGTGTCGGTGGTTTCAACTTCGCGTGGTAACAGGACGGTCCATTGGATCCACGGATTTTCCAGCACACTGAGAGGTGCCGGGTCGTAACGGGTGTGTGAGTCCCAGACGGGAACTCCCCGAATGGATATGGTTTCAAATGAGCGTTCAAGTCCAGTAATAAATTCTTCGGCAACAACCGGATTTTCGACGGACGGGCGCATCCACCCTAGATTGTGGGCCATTTCTGCGTCATTTTGAACACGTGCGGTTCCCTGAGACGCTGAACCTTCTTTGGGCTTCAGCACAATGGGGTAACCCACTAACCGGACGAAATCCCATGCATCAGCTACAGATTGCACCAGGGTATGCCGAGCGCAGGGAATTCCCGCAGCTCGAAACCGATCTTTCATACGCGCTTTGTCGCGGAAGTTTTTGATCGTCTCTGCAGACATGCCCGGTATTCCAAAGTGGTCTCGCACCTGTGCAACCTGCACCTGAATGTGTTCAAGCGGTCCCAACAAACGATCACAACCGCCCAATTTTCGCCTGAGGCCATCGACCCCGTGCAGCAGGTGTTCCGTACCCAACGCATGGTCCACCCGCCAATGCGCAGATAGTTTTTTTTGTAACGCGACTGGAAGTTTATCAAATGGGTCCTGGCTTAACAGTCCTAGCTGTACCCCCGGAAGATCGGCTGTTGCGTTGACAAAGCGCAACGTCGTCTCCATAAAAAAGGGTGCAACAAATATCACTCGCATTATCTGCCGTCCTTTGTGTCTCCGTGTTGTTGTCGTGCTCAACTTCGGGAAGAAGTCACTAATTTAACAACCAACTACGATCATTTAATGAGCTTTTCGACATATTCAGGCAATTTTTTACGCCACGATGGCCAATCGTGGTCCCACCCTGGTCCCCAGATGTCGACGTAATTCGGAATACCCAACTTGCCCAACAGGTTTGCGACATCCCAAGTATGCTCAGGACTTTCCCAGCGGCCGAGGCCGCAACCAAGAACGACCAACCGTTTCCGCAGTTGTTCAAGTTGTGGCGATTCGCCAAGGAATGGCAAAAAGTGCATTGGTGACGAATAGTGGAAGTCGAGGGTATGCTCGCCATCCATCCACCCAGACAGGTCGTAGGTCCCACTCATACAGATGGCAAGGGAAAAGACGTCCGGATGACGGCAAATCGATGCAAATGCGTTGTATGCACCAATGGATGCTCCGGCCGTAACCACTTCGACATTCGGGTTCCGGGTATCCTGTCGGATTGCGGGAACCACCTCATTGTAAACGTATGAGTCGTATTGGTTTTGTACCCATGCGCGATAAGCACCAGTGGTTTTGCGGTCGATCCACGTGCGACCTGCAACGCTGTCCGGCGAGTAGACCTTGATTTTTCCGGCATCGATATGGGGGGCCAGCGCGCGTACCAAATGAAATCGTTCAATTTCTTCGGCGTCCCCTCCCGCGGTTGGGTACAATAGCAGCGGTTGGCCGAAGTGTCCCCACCGAACAATGGTTACGTCCCGTTGTAAACGTGGGCTGTACCACTTACTTACCACTTTCTGCATCGTGTACCTCCGGATTGATTTGCAGTCGGTCGGTTTCTGTTTTTCGCCAGAATTGAATCATTCCAAAGAAATGATCAGTAAATTGCTCGATTTCGTGATTCGCCCCCGTTTGCGCGGCATTGCGGGCGTGGCGGATGTGAACGTGTTGGGCGGTAGCGTGGAAACCTTTGAGGTCGTGCCCGATGTGGCGGCGTTGGCGGCGCGAAAAGT